>JAQUYY010000074.1 GCA_028691575.1 Candidatus Gastranaerophilales bacterium | reverse complement strand
GCTATGAATCCATACATTATTTTAAACTTGGACATACGGGGAATGAAGGACCTCCGGGATTTCCGCAACTTTTACATTATTTTAACAGAATGCTCATTGATTATGGTTGGGGACTTATTCCGGCAGGATTAATCGGCATTTATTCTGCATTTAAACTGAATAAAAAATACACTTGTATTCTATTGACATTCCCGATAATTCATTTGTTATTTATGTGTAGCGCAATAGTTAATTTTGAGCGAAATATTTTATTTTTGTTTGTTGTTTTTGGAATTTTTATTTCTTTGGGATTGTTATTTTTATACGGAAAACTTTCGGAATTTATAAAAAATTCTTTTGTTAAAACAGCTGTAATTTGCTGTATTATTGCTGTTATTTTATCATTAATGCCTTTAAAAACTCTGGCTTACAGATATAATCCTCCGATTGACTCAAGAAATATTGCGGTTAAATGGGTAAATGAAAATATTCCTGCTAATTCCATGTTGTTAATACCTGATGAATTGTACTTTAAAACTTCTGATTTAAGAAAAGACATAAAAATTGTGACATATCCTGTTTATGCTATTCAAAAATATGCAAGTTTTCAGCAAAAATTTTATGATTTTGCCAATTCGTCAGGCGAATACTATGTTTTTGTTCCGACTGTTACTCATGATGAAAGATGGCCGGAAAAACATATTGAAGCCGAAAATTTAAATCCGTTATATGAATTGTTATTTTATAAAAAATTAAACTCTGAAAAATTGATTTTATTTGGGCATAAAAAATTAAATTTGCAAACGCCAATAATTATAGACCCGATTTTTTCTGTGAACAAAGTTTCTTCTGTAAGATTTTAAACTATTAGGGCAATTTTTGTATCAAAAATGTTTTTACATATATAAGGGAGTCAAATCCTGTTAATTAATCATGCACTTGGGTGGAGAAATTGGATAATAATATTTCAAAACTTTATCCGCAGTATCAAAATGACAGACGGCAAAATAATCGGTCTGTTGATGTCGAACGCCGTTCCGGGATTGACAGAAGAGAGGATTCAAGAATTTCTAATGACAAATTTAACTCTGATATTCAAAAATTTCAGATTACAATTAATGAAAATAATGAGAAAAAACCATTAATAGACACTTTTGATAAAACAGTTTCTGAAAATAAAGAATCTACAGAAGTTTTATTTAAAAGTTTAAGTCCAATTGCCCCCGTCAGAAGAATTTCGTCATTACCTGATAAACTTGAAAATCATGATTATCTCTCTGCATTAGGTTTGAGCAGCTTGGCGTTAGTTAACCTCCCAGAGGACTTAAGAGACATAAAAGGAGCCATAAATCAGATAAGAAGCAAGATTGATAAAAACTTTATCTATGACCCTCTTTATAACAGAAAAACCCACCAGCATTCGTTTTCATTTTTCAGGGGAACTATGCTAGATGAACCTCTACAAAAACAAATTGATAAAGGAAATATTTTTGCTGAAAAATTAGATAAATTGGATAGAAAAACAATTTATGAAACAAAATTAGGAGAAAAAATTCAAAATTTCTTTGGCATAGAAGCAAATTACGATAATATAACAGTAGTAGATGGAATTAAAAATGCGGCAGGGAAAAAAGCACGTGCATACGAATTTACAGCTAAAAAATTGGGGGGAGAAATAACAGCAAGAGCTATAAAAAGAATACCATTATTGAGCGTAATTGCACTTGGCATCTTAGAATTGCCAAAAATATTCAAATCCCATAATAAAGGTGATAACATTGCTGATAAAGTAAAAGAAACAGGCAAACAAACCCTAAAATCAGGGATAAATGTTACTTCTGTTCTTACAGGAATAGGCTACGGTGGAGCAATAGGTGCAAAACATGGCGGAGCTGTCGGCTCATTAATCGGAATGGGGGCAGGTGCAGTTTTTGGAAGTGAAGTTTCTAAAAAAATTCAAGATTTAATCGATTAATTACTTATTTTAAAATTTTCCAATCATCTCTTGCTACTTCTAGGAGGTAGCTATATACACCACCTTTTTTATTTTTATTTTGCTCTGCTATTTCAATTGCTTTTAAAAGATCTTTCTCATTTTCAGGAGTTTGTTTAACTCGTCCTCTTGCAGCATTAATTGCAAAAGTCTCGGCTTCAAAGTCATTTTTAGTAATTTTAGGGATATCCAAAGCGCCAAAAGTAGTTTTTTGTGCTTTATTTTGTGAGGATTTGAAGTTTATTGGAGTAAAATTTACCTGCATGCCATGCTCCTTTTTTTATCAATTAATTATTTATATAAAATCACAACATAAAAAAAATTGCTATAAGATAAACTCTTTAAAATATAATTATTAACAACTGTAAATATGTTTTTCATAAAATAGCAAATTTTTATCTATTTCCTTTTAAAAATTATTAGACATTTTTATTAATTAATAGGTTGCTTTATGAGAGTTAATTTTGCAGATATTAGATTAAATAATATTAATCAGAAAAAATATAACAATAATGACAATGCAAAAATTATAGGTCTAAAAAAAGATTCTTTTGTACAAAATAGCTGTAATATTAGTTTTAATTCAAACATTTATGATAAACATTATAATCAAGTATTAATAAAACAAAAAATAAATTTAAAACATTTAACAAATAAACATCCCAAAAACAGCAATAATAGTAAATTGAGTTTTGGATTTGCTCCATGGCGACTTAGTTTAAGCAGTTTGGGGATACCCGAATCCGGTTCATTAAGCGCCCAACAGGCTATAAAAGTATTCGAAAAATTCAAACTGGGTAATTATTTAGATTATGATGGTGGTTCCGATAGCTATTCAAATCAACTTATTAGAGAAGAAAATCTCAAATTTTTAGAGCGGGTAACTGATTTATCAGAAAAAAAACAATTTATTGATTACTATAAAAAACTTACAGGGTTTCCTGATTTACAAAACGTTTCGGGAAAAATTACACTTGAATTTGTTAATGCTATTACAAAAGCAGAAAGTATTTTGAAAAAAGAATTTCCGGAAAACTCCACTCCAATCTATAATTACTGCTTGCAACATTATCCCGATCAAGAACCTGCAGGTTTTCTTTCTAATTTTGATGTTTTATGTGCAGGATATGATGGTGCCTGCTCTGTAGCGAGAAAAAAAGCACTCCCGGGAAGTGATTTAGACAAAGCATATGTTGTACTTAGAGGATCTGAGTATAGTTACCAAAATAATATTGAAATAGCAAATCTGTTTAAAGAAAAATTATGGAAAAATACGGATCAGCGAATACTGAGCTATAACCAAGATGCAGCTTTTCCACAAATTTATACAACTAGTCAAATTAATGGTTTGCTTGACGCTATTGAATCCAAAACTCAACATTTTGGTCTTCATGATAAAATTGATTTAAATCTTTCTTTTTGGGAAAAACTATTTAATAGTCAAAAAACAACTACACAATTTAATAAATATATAGAACTTTTAAAAGAGTACAAAGAAGACTATGTAAAAGTAAATCCATTTTTTATAAGATTATGTAAGGAATTTCCAAGACAACATAGTAGCACACTAAATCCACATAACCCATCAAAAGAAGATATAAAGAATTTTGGTTTTTTTATTGAAGCATTTATGAGGGGGGATTACTTTACAACATTTGAGGAGAAACATCATTTTCGTAGGGGTAATCTTATAGCAAAAAAATTGCAAAACTCTGATGCAAGCAATTTAGTTAATCTCTCTCAAATATATGCTCTCAGGAACAGAAATGATGTTAAACCCAAACGTATAGCTCGAGAAAAACTTCAAAGTGAATTTGAAACATGGTCAACAGACAAGCAATACCGTTTTGTAAAAACATTGATAAAAAGCAGTTGTAATAGTAGTGCAAATTTTACAACCGAATTCCCAGAATATTTTCAAACAGGAAAAGATCACTTTGCCCCACTTTTAAAAACACTTAGAGAATAGGATTGTTATGTTTATAATTAATAAAACTGATTTAACATTTAAAAATAATAAACCTTTTTCCGATGATATTTTTGCAAAGTTTAAAACTTCAAATTATTATCAACCTATGATTCAACAAAATGCAACTTTAAAGCAACTACCTGCTGATAAGTTCATAAAAACCAATAATATCTCTAAAAAAGATAATGCCTTAATAATAGGCTGTTTTATACTTGCAAGCGGATTACTTACATTAGCTGCTATTTCATCAGGGAAATTTTCAAAAGCTAAACACACAGCAAATAAGGCTATATCTTTATCTAAAAAACAAATAAACATTTTTGAAGTGCAAATGAAAGCATTTCCAAAAGATATTGAATACAGGAAGACTATGTTAAAAGATTTAGGACTAAAACCCAAAGATTATCATAGATTAAGACCAATTGTAGGAGAAGAAGAGTTTACTTCAATAGTAAAAAAACTCGAAACTGATAAAATGAGTTATACACCCGGCAAACTAAGGTTTGTTGAGGGTAGAAACAAAGTTGATTTTGAAGATTTCAGATACAAAGACAATCATTCTTATAGAGCAAATCTACATCTGCATACGAGATATTCTGACGGGCAATTAACAGTTTCCGAAGTTCTTGAACAAGCTGTTAAATATGCTGACGAAGTCGCAGAAAAAAATCCTTCCGAAAAAAATCCTTTTGTTCTGGCAATAACAGATCATGACGCAGTAGAAGGATGCAAGGAAGCTATCGACATAATAAGTAAAAATCCTTGGAAATACAGAAATTTAAAAATAGTACTTGGCATTGAAAATACAACCGTTCATAAAAATAATAATTTATTAAATAGTCCTGCTGAAATTCATTTGCTAACATATGGAATAAATCCTGTAGGAAAAGATTTTAAAGATTTTTTAGTTGATAAATTAATAAATAAGCAACAAAATATAAAGAATGTTTTAGAAAGTGCAAATAATAAATTTAGAAGTATACTTGCAGAAAATAATTTTAATTATAATTTTGCAGATGCAATAAAAATAGCTCCATCTTTTGAATTTTGTATTAAAGGTAATGGTAATTATTTTATGAAAGATTTTCTGCAATTTAGACTGATTTATGCCAATACTATCGAAAATAATTTGCCATTAATAAACTTCATGAAACAATCTAATATTGACCTAAAAGACTTGCATTTTGAAAAAGGAAAAGATTTTATTCAGGAAGGTCGATTAGACTACAGTAAAGGACAAAAATATTGGAATTACTACTATGAAGGATTAAAAAAATATATCAAAACCATAATAAAAGAAAAGAATCCTAATGTCGATGAGAATCAACTTGCCAGTAAATTTACAAACATTTCTCCAGAAATAAGTAATACGCTTGAATCAATAGAACAAAATTGCTTAAATCCAAATTCCAATCTACATATAAAACCTATTCCACCGCTAAGTTTTTCTAATACAGTAGCTGCAATAAATTCTTTTGAACACGGCATTATGGGAATGGCTCATCCGGGAGTATTGTTCCCCACAAATTGTATGAAAAACGACAAAGATATGCCTGAATTAATGCACGAATTATATGCTATTTTCCTAAAAGAAGGGAAAGATAAAGCTAAATTCTCTGAAGATTATTATCAAGTATATTTTAAAAATCAAGACAGAAAGATATTAGAATCAATTTTTAAAATAAGTTCTAACGCAAATCTTTTAAAAACAGGCGGTTTAGATACTCATGGAAAAAGTATTTTTAAAGAATAAGTATTCATTATAAATTTTATCGAAAACATAAAAATCATTGTTAAAAATCCTCAAAAATATGAAAACATTAGGTTTGTCCCAGGCGTAGAAGTAAGTTTTGCGCATCTTGCAGGAAAATCCAATAATCCTACCGAATGTTCAGAACTTCTTGCTCACGGCATTAATCCATTTTCTAAAAATTTAAATAACTTTATTGATAATTTGCATAAAAAACGTGAAAATATGATAACTAATGCTTTAAATGAGTTATCTTCAAACTTTGACGGTATCAAGTTTACAAGAGATGAAATGAAAGATCATTATTTAAAAGAACCTAATGAAAATTTTGCTTACAACCTGCATTGGCGAATTTATAACTATGCTCAAATAAAATTCAGAACATCTAAAATCGCTCAAAAACAAAACAAAAACCCTGAACAGCTTTATTCTGTATTAATAGATAAATTTAAGATTGACAAAAATCATAAGTATCCTGAAAATTTTGATAAATTGTTAAAAAAAGAAAGAATTCCAACCAATACACCAATTAAAAATGGCAAAATTGGAGAAATTTGTCAGAAATACTTTCCTAAAGTTGATAAAGATAAAATTACAGCTCCGGGAGAAAATACTTTTGAAGATATCATAAATACAATGTCAAAAGAAAACGGAGTTTGTCTGGGATTTGCACATCCATATTTTCTCATAAGATATCTAAATAACCCTGAAACAGCAATTAAAAATTTTATTAAAAAATCTAACGGTTTAATAAAAACTACAGAAAGTTATCATCAAGCTTACAAAAGCAACATTAATTTCTCAGATATTTCTTCAACTAACAAAATTATTGAAAAACATGGACTTTTACCGTTGGGTGGGCAGGATAATCATACATCAACTATTGTTTTTGTTTAATTTCAGTTTAACTATATTTGAAAATTGTTAATTACATTAGGGAATTAAACTAAATGACTAATACAAATCTTTTCAAAATTATTTTCTAATTAAATTTAAAAGGAGAACTATTTTGAGAAAAATTGTATTAATTATAATTATTATATTTTTATCAACTCTTCTTTCTATGAAAGTAATTAAAGAACTGTTTGCAATGAAAATAACTGCCAAATTTACTGAACTGGAACCCATAAAAAAAGAAACACCCGTTTACTTGAAAGGATTTAGACTAGGAGAAGTTGAAGGAATAAAACTTAGCAGAGATACAAAATATAGCTTGGTTAAAATTAAAATATATGATAAACGATATAGAATTCCTGCAAATACAAAAGCTAAACTAAAAATGACGGATGATGATAAAAAATATATCGAACTTGCTATTCCTTCTGTAGAATCAGACAAATTTTTAAAAAGTGGCTCGGAAATTCAAGGAGTAGTAACCAAAGATATTAAAAGTCTTATAGATACAGGATTTGAAACAGGTCAACTTGAGGGAGTTTTAGGGGATTTCAGAAGCACAATGACTAATACCACTCAAACAACCGAAAAATTAAATCTGGCCGTAGATGAAATTACAAGTATTTTAAAAGAAAACAGATCTAACATTAAAAAAGTAACTGATAGTGCTTCTAAAATGGCGGGTAATCTCGATGAAGCAACAAATGGTTTAAAAAAATTACTTACCGATAAAACTATTAAACAGGATATTAATACAACTACAAAAAAACTTGTTAAAACAATCAGCCATATTGAAGCATCATCAGGAAATTTTATTGATGTTTCCGAAAATCTCATTACAACTACAGCAAATATAAATGAAATAACAAACGGCATAAAAGATATAACTACTGATTCAAGAATACAAAATACCTTAATTAATATTGAGAAATCATCCGAAAATATAGAACAGTCAACAGAAAATATAAAATGTGCTACTTGCAAAGCCGTTGAAACTATACAAGAAACGACAAACACACTTGGAGAAGCTCAAAAAGTCACAAAACAGGTAACTCACTTAACAAAAGGCACCAGCAAAATGTTAAGCCAGCGATTTTTATTTTTCAAATTGCTATTTGGCAGACCGGGCGAAGATTTGGCTGATACCCCTTAATGTAATGTTTCTGAATTTTGTTTCTTCAATGTAAGCCATTTGAGTTCAACAGGTCTGCTAAATAAATCGCTTCTTCCCCATAGTCTACTGTTCACATACCAGGGGACACTTTGCGGAGATTCATCATAATCATCAATATCTACGATTTTTAAATCATTATTTTTTGCAGCCAATTCTATTTCTTTTTTACTAAAATGACAAGTACCATCTTCTTTTTCATACTCATAACATTCTAAATCATTTGCCGATGATTTTCGGACTAGCGCATCAAAAACAGCTACTCCGTTTGTTTTCAACATATTATTGATGCTTTTTAGCGAATTATTAAGATCTTTGAAATCAAAATGCTGAGAAACATGACTCATAAATATAAAATCAAATTTATTTTTATTTTTATTGTCATTTTTTAAGAAATCTTCGCCAGTAACCGATAAATTATCTAACTTATATTCAGCGGATTGTTTAATCATTAAATCCTGACCACTTTTCGCTAATTCAGCAGCAGTCATATTATAACCTTTTTTAGCGATTTCTAATGCATTTCTTCCATTACCGGCGCCAATTTCTAATACATCAGTATCGTCAGCATTTGGAAAATCCGATTCAAG
>JAQUYY010000073.1 GCA_028691575.1 Candidatus Gastranaerophilales bacterium | reverse complement strand
CGGAATTTTTGAAAACTACAAAGATTTGCCGATTTTATCCATGGCTTGTAACGATAACGGCATGAAAACAGCCGAAGACATTTTGCACTCTGTCGGATTTGTTAGGGTACTGCAATGGAATCCGGATGTTCATCCTGATGAATCTTTAAATATTAAACCTATGCCAAACTATGTTTTTGAGGTATTTCAATACCCCAAAAGCCATAAATATGCGCCTTTAGAAGAAAAAGAAGAACTTTTGGTTGAAACAAGACTTAAAATAAGAAAAGCTCTGGAAAAAGATGATGACGGTTATGTTTATTCTTTTTGGCCGGATGTTTTAACATTCAAAGAAATCGGCAATCCCAAAGATATTGGGACTTATTTTGGACTTTGGGAAGAAAGTAAGGATTTTACGGCTAAAATAATTACTGCTCAATGTCGCCAAAACACTAATTATGACATAGTCAGATATGCAGCACACCCGTTTTTCTTACAAGGATATACAACTTTAACTAATGGTGAAAATACTTTTTTTGAAAAAAATCGCTTATTTCAAAAAAGTCTGTACAAAGGTTATGTAGGTTTTGAATCAGATTCACAAAGTTTTTTATATTCACTTCATTATGTCAACAAAATACTAAAATGGCCTTTAAAATATTATAAACACACAATTACACCGCTTCCTTACGAAGAAATGCTTGCAAGACCTGATAAAGAAGTTTTATTAAGGATAAAAGCATCTTTAGCCCATCTTGAAATAAATGGTCCTAACACAACAATAGGAGTATTGCCTGATGGAACTGCTTTTGTATGCTGTGATTCAAAAAAATTGCGACCTGTAGTTATCGGGAAAACTGATGATACAGTTATAATCACTTCAGAAATTACAGGTATCAACGAGCTTTTGCCTGATAGAGAACCCGGGAAAGATATATATCCGAATGAAAGAGAAACAGTAGTAATAACAAACGATTTAAAGGTTGAAAGATGGCAACAGTAAAAATTAATCAAATGGGAGTAGATGACTTACCCTGGCGTATTCAGTACGATGCAAACAGATGTACAATGTGTGGGAAATGCGTTGCTGTATGCTCTTTTAACGCTATTGAAGTTGGTGTTGAAAAACGTTTAATTGACAGGAAAGTTAATGAAAAATCTAAAACAAAAACAGTTCCGGTGATTAAACAAGTAGTTTCTCATAAAGAGCAGTGCGTGGGTTGCGGAATGTGTCAACGTGTCTGCGAAAATGATGCCATTAAACCGGTAAAAAATAATACTGACAGATACGGAATGAAGTACCGTTCATCTACAGGTGAGTCATTAAAAAGAGGTGGTCGTTTAAACCTACAAACCGAAGGAAGAACGTTAGATAAAATTAAAGTAGGCAGAATTTCTCAAATGACAGACCCTGCACTGGATGCTCAAAGACATACTTTTGATATTTTAGCTCCGTTTGGAAGAGTTTTGCCTCCTGAAAAATTACCTTTAGAATTAAAAGACGGTAACCTTGAATTTACAAAAAGCATTCCTCCAAATCGTTGGATTTATCCGATTATGATTGGAGATATGTCTATCGGTGCACTTTCTTGGAGAATGTGGGAAGCATTGGCAATTGCTACTGCATATTTAAATGAAAAACACGGTATCCCTATCAGAATGTGCTCCGGAGAAGGTGGACTACCTGCAAGACTTCTAAAATCAAGGTATTTAAAATATATGATTTTGCAAATAGCATCAGGACACTTCGGATGGAATAGAATTATTGATACAATGCCTGAAATGCAGGAAGATCCTGCCGGGATTATAATAAAAATCGGACAAGGAGCAAAACCGGGAGACGGCGGACTTTTAATGGCCGAAAAAGTAGCTGCGCATATTCAAGAAATAAGAGGCGTGCCAAAATCCGATTTGCTTAGTCCTCCCAATCATCAAGGATTGTATTCGATTGAGGAAAGTGTACAAAAAATGTTCCTTTCCCTGAATTCTGCATTTAAATTCAAAGTCCCTGTTGCTATAAAGGTTTCTGCAAGTGTTACAAGCACTGCGGTCTACAACAACTTATTAAGAGATCCTTATAATATAGTCGGTGGGTTTTTTATAGATGGAATTGCAGGTGGTACAGGAGCTGCGCACGAAATTTCTTTGAATCATACGGGTCATCCTATAACATCAAGCCTGAGAGACTGTTATTTAGCGGCTATTCATCAAGGGAAACAAGGGCAAATTCCTCTATGGGCAGGTGGTGGAGTTGGTGCCATGGGAAATATTGCAGCAGATGCCTTCAAATTAATTTCACTAGGGGCAAACGGCGTATTTGTCGGTCGATTATTATTGCAAATAGCAGGATGTATCGGTAATGATTTAGGCAAATGCAATGCCTGCAATACAGGAAAATGTCCGACTGGTATTGCCACGCAAAATGAACTTCTTGTAAAACGCCTGGATATAGATGAAGTTGCTGAAAATCTTGTTAAATATTTTTTGGCAGCCGATCAGGAATTAAAAAAACTTATGGCTCCTGTTGGTAACAGTACTCTACCGGTTGGTCGTTCCGATAATTTAATTACTGTTGATAAGCACGTTGCAAACAGATTACAAATCCAATACAGCTGTTAATGAGGTTATAAATGACAAATAATCAGAAAATTTTTATAGATACGCTTGAAAATAATGCAAGAATTTCTACTCAAGAATTGCTTGAGAAAATTTATCAAGAAATGAAGCAAGGAACTGTCGAATTTGAAATAAATGCATCAGGTCAGCATAATATCGGCGGCTGTTTGTGGGCAAATGATAATCTTCCGTTAAAATTTATCGTAAAAAACCCCGGTCAACGAGTCGGCTCTATGGGGATGAAAAATACTTATATCGAAGTTATCGGCTCAGCTCCCGCAGATGTGGGCTGGCTGAATTCAGGGGCAGAAATTGTTGTAAAGGGTGATTGTGGCGATACAACGGCTCATTGTGCAGCTTCAGGAAAAATATTTATATCAGGAGAAGTTGGAACTCGCTCAGGTGCTTTAATGAAGAACGATCCAAGCTATTCTTCCCCGGAATTGTGGGTATTGAAAAAAACAGGGTCATTCAGTTTTGAATTTATGGGTGGCGGAATTGCTGTAATTTGCGGATATGAATGTGAAAATTTACCTTCAGTTTTGGGCGAAAGAAGTTGTATAGGAATGGTTGGAGGGATTGTCTATTTTAGAGGAAAAGTCTCAAATTTGGACAAAACCGTAGATACTTGTGAACTGAACGAGGATGATAAAAAATTTCTTTTAAACGGAATGAAAGAATTTTTATCAAAAATTGATAAACCTGAGATTTTTGATAAATTAACTGATTTTTCTGAATGGAAAAAAATTGCAGCAAAACCATATCAAACAAAATCAAAAACCGTAGCTATTAAAGATTTTAGAGAAAATCAATGGGTTGAAGGCGGCATTTTCGGCTGTTTGATTGAAGATGATTTGAATGTTTATAATCTTATTGAAACAGGAGAAACAAAATTAAAAGCTTCGAGTTGGCAAAAAGAAAAAAACGGTAAAAAATGTGTAAATTGTGATTTTTGCATAAATAATTGCCCAACAAATGCTATTTATAAAGAAAATGATGATTTTAAAATAAAAGCAGACAAATGCATCGGCTGTGGAATCTGCAAAGGTGTCTGTCCCGTTAATTTATGGGATATTGAATATAAAATAATATAGAATGTTTGGGCAAATAGATGTTATTAAGCGAATTTAATTATGATTTACCGAAGGAATTAATAGCGCAATTTCCGGCACAAAAGCGTGATAATTCAAGAATGCTGGTACTTGATAAGTTTTCAAAAAATATTGAGCACAAACATTTTTTTGATATTTGTGATTGTTTAACAAAAGATGATGTGCTGATTTTGAATAATACACGAGTAATTCCTGCACGGCTAATAGGGACAAAACAAACAGGTGCTGTTATTGAAGTATTTTTACTTAAAGAAAAACAGAAAAAAACTTGGGAATGTTTAATTAAACCGTCAAAAAGGGTTAAGCCCGATACTATAATTGAAATTTCAAAAGACTTACAAGTAAAAGCTATTGAAAAAACCGATAATGATAAATGGTTGGTTGAACTTCAATATCAAGGAAACATTTATGAAGTGCTTGAAAAGACAGGAAATATCCCACTTCCTCCTTATATAGAAAGAAAATTAACCAATGAACAGATTAAAATGCTTGATTTTGAACGCTATCAAACTGTTTATGCTCAAAAAGAAGGCTCTGTTGCTGCACCTACTGCCGGTTTACACTTTACGGAAGAAATTTTAAACAAACTGAAAAATAAAGGTATTGATATAGGATATGTGACTTTAAATGTGGGGTTAGGAACTTTTCGTCCCGTAAAATGCGAAAATATTTTAGACCATAAAATGGATAGCGAAAGTTATGAAATTCCCTCGACAACAGCAAATTTAATAAATAATGCAAAAAAACAAGGCAAAAATATTGTTGCGGTAGGGACAACAACTGCTAGAACTCTTTAAAGTGCTTTTGCAAAAGACAGTTGCATAAAAGAAACGACAGGAAATAGTGAAATGTTCATTTATCCCGGATACAAGTTTAACATAATTGATAAACTTATAACAAATTTTCATCTGCCAAAATCAACTTTATTAATGCTTGTTTGCGCTCTTGCGGGGAAAGATTTTATATTCGATGCATACAAGAAAGCCATTGAAAAAAAATACCGTTTTTATAGTTACGGAGATTGCATGTTTATTTTGTAAACATGCATATTAAAAATTTGTCAATATTTAGAGGTTTCATGTTTTTATAAATATAAGAAAGAAATTTCAAAAAGGAAATCCCAATGAATATTGACATAAAAAATATACAATCTGCAGATATGCGAGCTGCTGCTGAAAAAATGCAAAAAGTTTTGCAAGAAGCTAATAAAAGAAACCGGGAAATTGCAAAACAAGTCAATCCTGCTATAGATGCGCTCAACAAAATGACTGCAAAAGCTTTAAAAAATTCTTCGATGGCTGATATTTTTGAATCAACTTTAAACGTTGGTATTAAAAAAACAAAACCGTCATTAATTAAAAAATTGGTAAATGTTTTAAAAAGAATAATTTAAATTACAGTTGTTGACTTAAAAAAACAATTATTTTACTATATAAATTGAAACGATACCTGTCGAAGTGGCGGAATCGGTAGACGCGCACGGTTGAGGGCCGTGTGGAGCAATCCTTGAGGGTTCAAGTCCCTTCTTCGACATTATATTAAAATTTAGCCATCTGATATAATCGGTTGGTTTTTATTTTTAATAATTGATATCATACTATTATATTGTCAAAAAATTTTGAGGATATATTGATGAAAATCAAATTCTTACTTTTAACAATATATTTGATACTCGCAAGCAATTTAAAATCGTTTTCTACTGAAATAAATGAAGCAAAATTATTTTTTAATAACTATATTAATTTGATAAATTCTTATCAATCTGAAGCATTTGATTTTTATATGCCGACTACTTTAGTTCAAAAAGTGGTCATTCTCCCTGATGGAAACAATAAAACCATTACTCTTCCAACGGAAAATTATATGAGAAAAATAAAATTTTATATTGCATTGGCAAGATTTAACAGATATAAAAATGATTTTGAAAATTTAAAATATCAAAAAGAAGGTAATGCTATAAGAATAACAGGAACAAGAACTCCATCTACCAGCCCTAATGATAAATTCCCGATTTCGATGTTAGTCAAAAAATATCAAAATGAGTGGATAGTCCTTGAAGAAATTACATATACTAAAAATACGAGTTTAATTAAGTAAAACTCTTATTTCTAGGATTTTTCAGAACTTAAAGCAAATTAACTTCATTCATACGAATGATGACTTATAGCCTCTGATAATTACAATTAATATTAGGGGATACCTCTAGTTTTAGAAAATTGGGTTTAAGGGGAAAAATGGATACCGTAAACAGTATCACCACAATAGCAGGGGCAAAGTCGATTAAAAAACTTTCTGAAGAGGAAGTTGAGGCTCTTTGGAAACAGTATTTTAAAGATAATTCCAATAAAGACATAAAAGATAAACTTATTGTTCAATACCTGAATTTGACAAAATATATTGTAGGTAGGCTTAGAGTAACACTTCCGCCTACGATTTCGACTGAAGATATTACAGGATACGGTATAGAAGGACTTATTCATGCTATTGAAAAATATTCTGCCGATAAAGGTACAAAGTTTGAAACATATGCACTAATGCGTATCAGAGGTGCTATTATTGACAAAATCAGAAGCCAGGATTGGATTCCCCGCACTACTCGAAAAAGATTTAAAGATATTCAAAAAGTTATTTCTGATATTCAGCAACAAACAGGCAAACAACCTACTATAAAAGAAATTGCCGAAAAAATGGATTTGTCGCCGGAAAAAGTTCAAAACGCTATTAATGATATGCAAAACAGTTCTTTTGTTTCCATTCACGATAAAAAGGGAGATAGTTCAGATGACGGTGGTGTTGAAATTATTGACACTATTCAGGATACAAATGCAAAAAATCCGATGCAACAACTCGAAGAAAAAGACGTTAAAAGGGATTTATCTATGGCTTTAGCAAAATTACCGGAAAGAGAGAGAATGATTTTGGCTCTTTATTACCATGAAAACATGACATTAAAAGAAATCGGAGAAGCTGTTAAAATCTCCGAATCCAGAGTTTGTCAACTGCATTCTCAAGCAATTATGAAACTTAGAAATTTATTGAGCTCAAATAATGTTAGGTTGAGAAAGTCAATCATTTAAGAATTATATAATCAGACATAAACTATCCGGGATTTAAAAAAATTTTTATTATGCAACAATGCCCATATCATTACGATATGGGAGTTAGTATTTGAAAAAAATATTTTTAACAATATTTTTCTGTGTGTTTTTATGCGGAATATGTTTTGCTGCAAATTATCCTCGAATAACCCGTATCGAGCAGATTTTATACGGTCAAGTATATGAGAATGAAGAAATATACTCAAGATTGGATAGGATAGAAACGGATGTTTATGGGAAATCTCAGGATTTGAGTTTGAATAAAAGGGTGAATAATTTATATTCAACGATAACAGGACAAAATATTAATAAAGAAGATTCAAAACTTGCTATTATCAAAGTTCTGGAAGAAAGAATTCTAGCACAAACCTATGAAAATGCTCCGATAGAAGAAAGATTGGCAAGACTTGAAAATAAAATGTTTAACAACAGTTATTCTGATGAAGATTTTGAAAGCAGGATAGAAAGAATTGCAACAGTGGCAAAAGCACAACAGGCAAACGAAATTTATGAAGACAATAAACTAATGCGAACATACCAAAAAGCCTCAACGGGCATAACAATGGTTAGCATTGCTCTTTTAATTTTAAAAATCCTTATTTTTTAGATAATGGAAGATTAAAACCCACCTGCTTATCGGCAGACAGAAAAATAATTATTGAATTTTTTATTTGCTTGGATTTTCTGTGCTAAAGCGTTTTTACAAAGCGTTGTCTTATTTTTAATAATAAATTTAAAAACTAAATTCAAAAAGCTCTTTAATTTCAATATCAAATGCATTGGCTAAATCAATAAGGACATTAAATGTTATATTATGCTCTCCTCTCTCAATTTGTCCAATATAATATGTGCTTAAATTAGTTTTTTCAGCTAAATATTCCCTTGAAAAATTTTTTTGAGTTCTCAAGATTCTTATTTTTTGTCCAAATCTTTCTTTTGTATTTTTGTTCATTATTATATTCTATTTATATTGACAATAAAATTCCATTGGTCTATAATATAAAAATGTTGGTTAAAGGCATATAATGAGTTGTTTTCTATGAAAATAAAAAAAAATAGTTTACATAGACTTTGACGGAGTTTTAAACAATTATAACGGTTGGGCTGGAATTGAAGAGTTATTTATGCCTAAACAAGATGTAGATAGTTTTTTATCAGAATTATCAAAAG
Organism: Candidatus Gastranaerophilales bacterium; assembly: GCA_028691575.1. GTDB lineage: Bacteria > Cyanobacteriota > Vampirovibrionia > Gastranaerophilales > JAQUYY01 > JAQUYY01. The sequence goes on along the minus strand of JAQUYY010000073.1, from coordinate 446 downwards.
ATTATAAAATTTTTATTTTTACAACGAGAAATTCTTTAGATGTTGCTGAATGGCTCATAAAGTATGATTTAAGAAAATATATTTCAAACATAACAAATGTAAAAGCTCCTGCTTTTGCATATATTGATGACCGAGCCATAAAATTTAACGGAGATTATTCAAAAACCCTTGAGAAACTAAAAAAATTTAAACCTTATTGGAATATAGTTTGACCTTAAAAAACGAGAGTTGTTTTTATCAACTCTCGCACCTAGTAGTCATATTTTAAGTTTTACTTACATGTTTCTTTCTAACTGAATTGTTTTTGTTGTGATATCACAAACTTCAGTCGGTCCGTAGTATTGGATAGCGCCAGGATAAAGGTAACAATCTTCCATTGCCCATTTTTCCCTGTTATCAGCTAATTTTTTAAACACGGGTCCGTCAAGTTCAACCAATGCTTTTTG
>JAQUYY010000072.1 GCA_028691575.1 Candidatus Gastranaerophilales bacterium | reverse complement strand
GAAAACTATCGAGGGTGGATAAGCTCTCACGCAGATAGGCTATAAAAGAAGGAGTGATTGTATGCCGGTTTGTAAGAATTTAGCCGAATTAGAGGCTTACATACAAAAGAAAATCAATGAAACTCTTATGGACGAAGTTGCAACCGGCGTAAGAGAAACGATGCAAGAAACCATAGACGAAGATGTTTATAGGCGGTATGCTCCCGTAAAATATGTTAGGCGTAATGAATTAGGGAATATAGAAAATATTAAAGCGGAATTAGAAGGTGCTGGTGTACTCGCCGTAATGAATATAGCACCGCCTAATAACTCTGTTTTAGGAACTGCTTATACCGATTATGGCGGAACGTCGTTTGCAAGATGGGTTAATGATGGTCTTGTGCCAAACATTTTTAATGACAAGCATTATGTTTGGGAAGACCCGGCACATTTTATGGAAGATACAAAGGATGACTTAGAAAATAGTCATACAGTAAAAAACAAAATGAAAATTGGACTTACTAAGCGAGGGCTTAAAGTCAAAGGCTAATGAGCAGGAGGCAATCACCTCCTGCTTTTCTTATTTTATAAAGAAGGGGTGATTGCATGGGTGACGAGCTGAAACTGTTAGTGAAAGCGGTTCTCGATACGTCTGATACGGGCGAGATATCATCTCAACTACAGCAAATAGCCAAAACTGTTAATTCGCAAAATGTTTTCAAGGTGACAGCATCGCTCGATGAAGCTGCGACACGAAGCAAGATTGAAAGCCAGCTTAAAGCAATCGCCAGAAGCGTCAATGCTGGAAGTAGCATAAAACTCAATTTTGATACTTCAAAGGCGTCTACCGCCGCCTCAGACACAGTAAGACAGATACGTAGTGCTGTTTCAAACGCTAAGGTAATGTTAGATGTCGGTGTTGACCCACAGGCGTTAGAACGTGCTAAGGCGGCGTTCAAGGGTCTGAAACTGGACGATGCCACTGTAGAACGTATGTCTTCTCAGCTTGAAAGCATGAGGGTTAAAGTTGATACAATAAAGGGTTCATGGGAAAAAGCTGGAGACGGTGCAGAACGATTTTTAAGGCTTAATATAACTGGTGTTAATGAACTTGGTCAAGAAGTTGGCTTAATGCAAACTTTCAACTCCGAGACCGGCGAAGTCAATACCCAGCTTGTTAGTGTTACGGATAATCTAAAGAAACAACGTGCGGAGGTAGCAAAGATATCGAGCCAAGAACAGGCTCGAATAAAATATGTTGAACAACAAACTGCCGCCGCAAAAAGGCTTAAAGCATCATATGAAGGTACTGCAAAGCCTTTAGTTGATACTGCGTATATTAATGACGCTGATGCCGCTTACAATAAATTAATATCCGCAATAGAAGGTGTAAGGTCTGCTTCTGGTGCTGCAACAGACGAACAGAAAGCAAACATAGTTAAACTGTCATCAGAGCTTAGTTTACTTATAGCCAAATACAAGGATGCGCAGTATGTTGCTACACAGCTAAGAACAAAAACAGTCTCGCAAGTTAAGGGTGAGGAAGGTGTTAATCTTACCAGCTATGAGCAATCACTTAAAAACGCTGGTATTTTAACATCTGAGTTCCAAAGCAAAATTGCAGGATTACGAACTACTCTTAATCAGGCGTTCGATAGAACAACATTAACAGAATATCTTAACGGTTTTTCACAATTAAAAGCAGAAGTTGATGCGTATAAGCTCAAAATATCAGATGCACAAGCACTGATGTCACAACTTATTAGCTTAAACTCTCAAATAGCTAATCAAACAATACGAGTTGGTAAAACAGCGGATGGTACAACTCAAAAAGAAGAACAACAAGCTATTCTTGATAGGTTAATACAACAGCGGACAGCGCTTGAAGGGCAATTAACTACCGACCAAGCGATATTAGACGCCACTGGCAAAAGGCTTGCTTATGAAAATAGTATTCTAAACGCTCAGTCAAAAATCAATACCGCTGCTGCATCTCAGTCAGTGAAAGACGATACCTTGTCTGCTAATATTGCAAAGGCTCAAATACGTATTGAGAATTTAAGGAAGACGTATAGTGCTTTTACAACAGACCCGTCATTAACTGTTGAGTGGAACAATCTATTTGATAGTTCAAAAATTGTGCAAACGCAGGAAGAGCTTACTAACCTTAATGCTAAGGTAGGACTGTTCGAGCAAAAACTTATTCAGGCTGGAAAGCATGGTAGTACAGTATTCGGTGAACTTGCTAATAACGTAAAGAAAATGGCAAGCTGGATGATTCTCGGTGGTGTTATTGCCGGACTTGTGCGTGGTATTAAGGGAATCGAAACCGCTGTTGTTGAGTTAGATACTGCGATGACAGAATTAAAGAAAGTCACAGATGAAACTAATTCTTCTTATAGTGCTTTCTTAGATACTGCCGCTGAAAAGTCTATTGAGATTGGTACTACATATGTAGACTTCGTAAAATCAACAAGTGACTTTGCTCGATTAGGGTATACACTCAAAGATTCAACAAGTCTTGCAGAAGCAGCTAATATCTATAATGTTGTTGGTGACGATATTGAGAACATTGACCAAGCGACAACATCTCTGATTTCTACAATGAAAGCGTTTGGTATTGAGTCTTCAGACGCCATGAGTATTATAGATAAATTTAATGAAGTTGGAAACCGCTTTGCAATTTCAAGTGGTGGTATAGGCGATGCAATGCAACGTTCGGCGTCTGCATTGGCTGAGGCTGGTAATACCATTGACGAAGCAATAGCATTATTTGTTGCAGCAAACAACGTGGTAAAGTTGTGCCACTAAATGACTATATCGGTTAAAGGCCGGGGACGGTTAAGACCGAGGAAAGACTTATAATTTGAATTTGTCCTCTTTATGAAAGAAGGGGATAAAATAGAAAAAATATGTGGGTATTGTGGTAAAACATATACAGTTTTAAAATCACAAGAAGGTCGCACTAAATATTGTAGTGATAAATGCTTTCGAGCATCAAGAAATACGCGAGAAGAATATAAGTGCGATTGTTGTGGTGCTACATTTCTTGTACCGCGCAGGAAGATAGAAGATAAAATAAATGGTAAAAGAAAACATATTTTATGTTCTTCAGAATGCGCTAAAAATATTCAAAAGCCAAATATTAGTGATGTTATATCCGCGTTTGAAAACCGTGGGTATATATTGACTTCAGATACCTATATCAGTGCAAAACAAAAACTGACGTATATATGTCCAAAACATATGGAGCATGGTGAACAGAGTATTACATACAATAATTTAATTGCTGGTTTTGGATGTAAGTATTGCGGGGCAGAACGTACCGCTGGTTCACGTCGTTTATCATTTGATGAAGTTAAAAACATATTTCTTGAACATGATATGTTATTATGTGAACAGGAGTATGTTAATGCTTCTACCCCTCTTGCTTATATATGTAAAAATCATCCCTCTAAAGGTATTCAATATAAAACCCTTAGCAATGCTTATAAACAGGGATGCCCATATTGTTCGCAGAGCCGTGGGGAACGATATATTTTACAATATCTTATACAGCATGAGATAGTTTTTGTTGCACAAAAGAAATTTGACTCATTAATTGGAGTTGGCGGGAAACAATTATCATACGATTATTATATTCCGTCAAAAAATACATTAATAGAGTACCAAGGAGAGTATCATGATGGTACTGCCCGTATTCAAGACAATGATGAGTTAATTAAACAGCAGGAACATGATAAAAGAAAGCGAGATTACGCAAACGCCAATCATATCAAGCTGTTAGAAATATGGTATTATGATTACAATAATATAGACAATATCTTAAATGAGCTTTTGAGGACATAATTCAAATTATATTTATCCGTAGAGACTGCAGGGCGTATATGGTAACATATGCGCTGAAGTCATTCATTAAACACATTTGCAGTATATGTGTTTGATGTAATATACAGTCCGAACATCACATTATAATCCGATAAAAATGAAGTGTGAGAGACAGGTAGAAATTCCTGTCCGCCATATATTTATATGGTCAGTAGGATTAAGAATCCGAAAGTAACAGATTGACAAGACCCTGATGCTGTAGGTACTGCATGGAAAACTGTTTCAATGAGAATCCGTGGTGTAAAGGCAGAGCTTGAAGAAGCCGGTCTTGAAACCGAAGGAATGGCTGAGTCTACTGCCAAATTAAGGGCGCAAGTAAAGGCGCTTACTAACATTGATGGTAAGGGCGGAATAGACATATTAGCCGACGAAGATACTTTCAAAAGCACGTATGCTATTATTCTTGAAATCAGCAAGGTATGGAAGAATATCAGCGATATTGACCAAGCTGCATTGCTTGAATTACTCTCTGGTAAGAGACAGGGAAATATTATTGCCGCTGCCTTAACAAATATGACCGATGGTGTCAATGCGTATGAGGCGTCGTTAAATTCTCTTGGCTCTGCCGAGGCAGAACATGAAAAATGGATGGAAAGCATTGAGGCAAAACAGAAAAAATTCCAAGCACAATATCAAGTCTTTTCTACCGCGTTTTTAAATAGCGACTTGGTTGGTGCTGTATACGATATTGGAACTGGTTTACTCTCAATATTAACACCATTAGCAAAAATCAACGCCCTCCTCCCTCTTATAGCCGCTTCAATGGCGTTAATCCATTATTATAATTTAGCAAAACAGGCGTCCGAGGGAGCCGCCGCCGCCGCATCTCTGGTTGCCCGTCTTATAGCAGAAAAGACAGTGACCGATGGGATGGTCGTAACATATCAAACATTAAACGCACAGCAAAAACTAAATATTGTAAATAAACTTGAAGAGGCTGTTGCAACAGGTGCATTAACCGCTGCTGAGTATGCTGATATAAGAGCAAAACTTGGATTAGCGGCTGCGACTACCGGCGCAAAGGTAGCTACAGACGGACTGAACGTAAGTATTAAGTCCCTGTTGATGTCTAACCCTGTTGGATGGATAATAACAGCAATAAGTTTATTACCAATGCTTATAAACTTATTTGGTTCTTTGCATAAATCTAACGATGAGCTTATCCAAGACGCGGAAGACTTAAAGTCCGCATATTCAAGCGATAGCAGCAAAGTAACCGAAGACGTTGCTACACTTGAGGGACTAAAGGATGAGTACGAAGAGTTATCTAAGGGAGTAGATGATTATGGGAATAACATCTCTCTCGCTGCGGATGACTATGAACGTTATCAAGATATTGTAAGCACAATTCTTGGTATTTCTCCGAGCCTTATATCTGGGTATGATAACGAAGGACAGGCAATAGCAAATAAGAATGGGCTTCTTCAACAGTCAATAGACCTTATGAAAGAAGAACAGCGTCTTAAAATGCAGGAGCTTGTTTCAGACGATTCATTAAAAACTATTGGCACTGGGGCTGTAGCTCAGATAGAAGAATACGAAAAAGCAAATCCGTTACCATACGGAGATGCTAAGTGGGACTTTATATGGGCATTCCAAGATGCTGCGGAAAGATATGCTAATTCCGTGCAAGGAAATTATGAAGGTCAGATATATGATGCGTTAAATCCAGATAATATTGACCTTGATGATTTCTGGACTGAGGGATATTGGAACGAATACGGGGAACACGCTGAAAACTTTGCAAGTGATTATTATGAGACCATTGTTGAAGCATTGCGGAGTAATAGTAGTGTTTTAAGCAATTATTTCACCGAAGAAGAAATTGATAATATGCTTAAAATTGCTGATAGTTACGACGAGAATCTAAAATTATATAATAGCAAGATAGCAAATTTATCAAAGGCATTAAATCCGACACTTCAGTACGTTCCTCAGACACTAACTGCGTATAATGAACTTAGTGATGCTGAAAAGCAATTTTTGACTGGTTACATTAATACGTTTACGATTACTGCTGATACAACAGAAAAAGATATCATAAAGATGAAGCAAGATATCTTAGACTTTACTGATTTTATTGCTAATAATGAAACGCTTAGAGAACAAATTCAAATTGGTGTTAATCTTCAGCTTGGCAAGGATAAAAATGGTAAAGTATTATCTGTTAAAGAGTACCGCGAACAAATAAGCCAGTTCCTTAATAACATCGGTTCATTCGATGCACAGACGCAAGGTATACTAAAAGCCGTATTCGGTATTGATGAAAACGGTGCTTATGAATCGGATATTGAAAAGGCTATTGAACACGCCAAGAATCTCTTAGCAGATGAGTATGACGGTTTGGTAGATGACCTTTCTGTTGAAGATGTCATGCAGATATACTACTCAATAAGTGCAGACCCAAATAGTCTTTCATATGAAGAACTTATGGCTATGCTTCATGAAGTGCAGGAAAAGAGCGCACGGGCGGTAAAGAGTTACGAAACACTTCGGTCGGCAACAAACGCGGCTGTTATGGCTCAAAGCGTCCAGAGAGACACATTTGCGGATAATACATATATCACAGAAGACGCTTATAATGCGCTTGTTGAATTAGCCGGTGGGGAAACACAATTATCAGGATGTATAGACACGGCTAATGGCTACTTTGTAACAAATGCAAAGTTGTTAAGTGATGTTATTGATGCGTCAAACGAAGCTCTTGTTTCTAATATTAAGTTAGCTGAGTCGCATGAAAAATCAAATTATCATAGCCTTGTAAAAGAGCTTGCGAGTGTATGTAATGGACTTGAGGACTATGACGAGGCGAATCTTGATGTAATTGAGTCTATTTTTGACCAAATAGATGCTACAAAGCTACAAATTGCAAAGTTTGCTTTACTTGAACAACAGGTGTTAGGTGTTACCAACGCATTTGAAGCGTTAGATAAAGCGCAAGAGTTAGATGAGGCTTCTGATTATACAGACGAGTTGTCTGGTATGATAAGCAGTTTATTTACGTCATATGAGAACAATGAGTTTGGGACTGAATCTTTCTGGACTGCTTTTGAAGCGCTTGTGCCAGAGGACATTTACAGCCAGTTTACTGATGCCGGAGACCAAATTGAAGCTGGATGGGATTATATCAATGGCAAACTCGCCCGTTACTACACTTCAGATGGAAGTAGCTTATCTATTGGATTTGAGAATATTAAATCTTTTGTATCTGATGGTTTGTCTACGGCGTTTGGTGATTCTACTGTATTTACTGGTTCTTTAGAGGACTTTAAGCTTAACGACCAGATAACATCGGTTGAAGAACTCGCTGATGCTATGGGAGTTACCACTACAACCGCATTTGCTCTTGCTAATGCTATATCTAAGTATTCTGCTGATAATGAGGACTTTTTAAGCAGCTTATCAGTTGATAGTCTTGAGGGAAAGATTTATGATGTAGACCAAAAATTAGCAGACCTTCTTGAAAAGCAAACAGAGCTTGGTAAGAACGGCGATATTGGTACTGACGAATGGAACGAGCTACAATCTGAAATATCGTCTGCTAAAGCTGAACTTGTAGAGTTACAAGACGCCGCACGTGAAAACGTTCATGCTAATATCGAGATTGATAGCGAGATAGAAGCACAACAAAAAGTCGTTGACGGTTTACATGATGACCTAATGGAGCTTGATGAAACAGACCCATCGTACAGTGTTACGATGAAGAATTACACAGAAGCTTCAGACGAATTATCTCAACTGTTAGCTAAAAAATATGGGCTTGAAGAGCCGACAGAGATGACGATACAAGTTGCTCTCGAATCGGTTCAAAGCGATATTGACTCTGTTACATCACAACTTAGCGAAATAGCTGAATATGATGCGGAAGCAGATGTGTGGGTTGCTATTAATGAGTCTGACCAAACAAAAGTTGACGAACTCATGTTAAAGCTTCAAACTCTGAACGACGAGTATTCAACGATAGAAGTTTATGCTGGTATAGACGATGAAGATGTCTTATCAAGTCTTGAAGCAATTCAAGATTACGTGATTGATGACAAAGAGTTTACTGTTAGCATGGACGGGTATGGTACTACTAAGCAACGCCTTGAAACAGTAACAAGGTTGCTTAATGGAATCAAAAGTAAAACAGTGTATGTTACGACATATACGAAAACTGCTGCACAAAATTATGCCGGTACTGCTAATGCAAGTGGTAGTTGGGGTACGAAAGAAGACGAGAAAAACTCGTTAGTCGGTGAGCTTGGTACGGAATTACTTGTGAACCCAAAAACTGGTATGTATGAAACTGTTGGTGAACACGGTGCTGAGATAGTTGATATACCAAAGGGAAGCATAATTTTCAATCATAAGCAAACCGAACAGTTGTTAAAGTACCGCAGAATTAATAATAGAGGGAAAGCTTATCTTAACGGCAATGCACACTTCTCTCTTGTTGATAAGGTATATAGTAAACCCGGCAGTGATGACAGTAACAGTAACAACACGTCAACTGTTGTAGTAGATGCAACTGATTTAGAAGAGTCGTTAAAAGATACTCTTGATAAACTTTCAGAGGAATTTGATAAAATTATCGGTAATTTCGAGCATTCTATCTTTATGATGGAAAAGAATGG
>JAQUYY010000071.1 GCA_028691575.1 Candidatus Gastranaerophilales bacterium | reverse complement strand
TAAGCGCATTTGTCATATTAATTATTTCTATTACGTTTCTATCTTTATGGTTCGCCAAAATATCTATTTCTGATAAAATTAAATTAAACAGTGTTTCAAAAACAGATGTTGTAATAATTTCTTCTTTGCGAAACTCTTCTTACAAAAACTACATCCAAAGTGTTTATGTTAATCCAAAAGAAAAAAATCAGTTAATAATCCTTATTAAACCGGTTTACTGGAACGTCTTAACAACTGGTGAAAAAGAAAGTATGCTAAATATTGTTAACAAAAAATGGAATAAAATATTTAAAGAAAAACACACGAAAAATAAGAACAAACCATACTCAACTTTTGCAAATAAATAATAAATATTTAACAAATTTGAAAAAATGAGTTAAAATAAATAACAAGGAATTTTATAAAGGAAAATTGATGGAAGTATTAAATAAAGCAAATATGTATAATGATTTTAGCAATAAAATTTTAGACATGCCATTTTGGGTGAAAGAAGTTATATTTATCGAACTTCAAGAAAAGTTTGAAGAAATATTAAAAGGACTTTCTCCTGAATTACCGGAAAGAAAAAATAATATTCAACTATTTGTGCCTGAAATTACTTATATGGGCATGCAAGAATTAGAAACCAGAGAAAGAAAATTAGATCTGAATATTTATAAACTTCTTGAAGGTGCAAAAGAGAAACAAAGTATTATTGAAATAACTATAAATAACTGTTGGACGCTTTCTGAGACTTGCGCATATATTATTGAAGCATCTCATCATGAATTATTTAAGACCATTGATTCAGAAGTTATAAAAGCTAACCTTCACTATATGAGTGGTAAAATACGTCTTGGCGAATATCTGGTCAGAATAGGCAAAATATCTTTAGAACATCTTGAAGAAGCTCTTCGGACACAAAAATATCTGCTTCAATCAACTGAAGAAAAAGTAGGCATAGCAACAATTCTTATTAATGCCAATAGAGTTAGCGAACAAGATGTAAATAGTGTTTTACAAATTAAAAAAGAGAGTGAAAAAAGATTTTTCCTCGACCAAAATATTTCAAACAGCACAACATCAACACTTGATCCGGAAAAAGAATATAAATTAGAACGAAAAATAGAAAAATTGACTCAAGAAAATAAACTTTTAAAAGATCAGTTAAGAAAATTATTAAATATTGAAAAAAATTGAAATGAAATTTGCAAAATTAGTTGAAGTTATTAGAAACTCTATTGTTGAAAGAGAACATTATGGACTTGTTTGCATTATTGATTCAAAACTTGGCGTTGCTTATCAAATAGGAAATATTGATAGTTATCAATTTTTTATGCACTCTTCTTTTAAGCCATTTCAGGCCATACCGATTTTAACAAGCGGTGCAAATAAAAAATTCGATTTTTCAACAAAAGAATTGGCTATTTGCTGTGCTTCTCATTCAGGTACAAAAATACATACAAAATTAGTAGAGAGTGTTTTGAATAAAATCGGCTTGGATTCTACATATTTACAATGCGGTATTCATTCTCCCATTGATACAGAAGAACAAAATTTTCTTATAAAAAATGAGCTTAAACCAAATGTGCTTCATAACAATTGTTCCGGCAAACATGCCGGCATGCTTGCCGTTTGTGTTAAAAATGGGTGGAATATAAATGCTTATACTAATGAAAATCATCCGCTTCAAAAAGAGATTTTTGAACATACAAAAAATTTGTGTAATCTTAAAAACGATGCCATACTAGGATTTGACGGATGCGGAACTCCTTTATGGGCAATGAGTCTTAAAGAAATGTGTGTTGGCTTCTTGAATTTATTTACCAATAAAGATTATAAACCTATTTTAGATGCTTTTATAAAAAATCCATTCATCATTGGTGGGAAAAATAGGCAAGATAGCCATATTATAGAGGCTTCTTCCGGAAATTTAATCGCTAAAGTCGGCGCTGAAGGACTATGTTTGGTTGCAAATATTAAAATTAATCAGGTTTTAGGCGTTAAAATTGCAGATGGAAATATGAATGCAAGAGCATTTGTTTTAATCGAAATGTTAAAAAAACTGGGCTGGTTAAATGAAAATGACATCAATTCACCTCTGATTCAAGAAATATACACCCCAATAATTAAAACAAATTTAGGAAAAACTGTCGGCAAATACAAACTTTGTTTTTGAAATTTTTATTGCTAAATTATGCATCTAACTTTTTAAAATGTTTTTTAATCCCGTTAATAATTGTTTTTACAGCATAATTAGTAGATAAAGAAATCGTTTTCGAATTAAGCGCAAGAACATCTGGAGTTAATCCGTATTTTTGAAGCATAATTGCTTTGGCATAAGCTGTAGAAGCTGCACTAGCAACGTGATAAACAGGTTTAGCCATATTCAAACAATTTTTTATAGTCATCTATTCAATAATTCCTATCTTATCCTATCTTATTTTATAAAAACAATTAACCGTCAAAAATTGCTAAATAAAAAAACAGCACTCATTTTTGCATTTTACTATCTTAAAGCAAATTTACAAGATGGGCATAACATGTCTTTTTCATCATAATTTAGGGAAATCCCGCAGTTTTTACAAGACGGGAAACCTTTAATTTTTCGCCAGATTTGATATTTGATATCTTTGATTATTAAATCATATATCCTCATCTTTATTTCATCAGAAGCAAATGACTGGTTTTGCAAAGATTCTTTTGTAGAATTTATAATGCTTTCAGGTATTTCAATTTTTGATAGCTCCTCATCAGTAGGCTTTTCGTTATAAATTTTTATGCCAATTTCTTCTTGGATTTCCGCTAACGGTCTTGTGATTTCATTCCAAATTTTATGATTAAATATGATGTCTTTAATCTCAAACCCCAATGATTTTGCAGGTTTGTAGAGTTTTTTCAGTATATCATTTTTAAAAAACATTAAATCTTGAGAAATAGCACCAGATGCTACAGCAACAACTAATACATCGAATTTCTTTTTATCAATGATACTAATAGCCTTGGTATTTGACTTAAATCTCTCCCCAATGATTTCACCCCAAGTGCTTAAGAGCGAAATTTCCTTAAGACCTCTATCCAGGTTTAAATTTCCCGATACTTTTTCTAAAATATTTTTTATACTCTCAAATTGGTTATATTTCATAAAAATTACACCTTTTTGCAGTAAAACGTCATAAAATTGCCATAAAATGGTGGTGATATTTGGTTTGTGTCAAATAATTTCATTAAATTTTCTTTTGTAAAATGGCGAGTTTCAAAAAACGGATATTCAACTTTTTCAATGAAAAACCCAAAATCTCTTAAAAATCTGTACATAGATTCATTTGTGAACAAGCTAACATGGGTTTTATCATGGAGCATTCGATAATTTTCACCAAAACGTCTAGCGCATGCACTATCAAAATCAGGCGTTGCAATTAACAAGTGACCGTTTTTCTTTAATATACGGTAAATTTCCTTAATTATTTCTTCAGGTTTCTCGACATGTTCAATTACATGGTGCATTACAATCACATCAAATTCTTCATCAGGAAAATCTGCATCTTCAAGATACCCGTTGAAAATTTTTCCGTAATTTTCTGCGCAATTACAGGCGCATTTTGAAACTTCAACTCCGTATTTATCAAATTTGTCAGATAATTCTGATAATAAAAATCCTAGACCACAGCCTATATCAAGGATTTTTCCACCGGGCAACGAATTCAAAAACGTTAATTCCTGCTTGATATCGTCAAGATACATTTCTCTTTCATCAAGGCGATTTCGTACATTTCCATCAGGGTCGGTAATTGTTCCCCAATAGCTTTCTTCATAGTTTACAGGTTCTTTTACTTTTCTTACTTTATAATATTGCATTTAAATCACCTTTTGAAACAAAACAACGGCATAAGCTGCAATTCCTTTGCCTTCTCCGATTGCTCCCAATCCTTCCATTGTTGTAGCTTTTATTGATATTTGTTCGTCTTTAATATCAAGAATTTGGCTGATTTTTTCTTGCATTTGAGGGATGAATGGCAATAATTTCGGCTTTTGTGCCTGAATTATCGTATCAATATTTATAATACTATAATTTTTTTCTTTTATTAAAGAATTAACATGTTTTAACAGCTCTAAACTGTCAATATCTTTATATTTCATGTCATCAGGAGGAAAATGTTTTCCGATATCGCCAAGAGCCAATGCCCCAAGCATGGCATCCATAATTGCATGAACCAGCACATCTGCATCAGAATGCCCTAAAAGTCCTAATTCGTAGGGGATTTTTACCCCACCTAAAATCAGCTTTCTGTCTTTTACCAATTTATGAATATCATATCCGTTGCCGATTCTTAAACTATTATTCATTAAATTTCTCCACTGTGCTTTTATTTTACAATAAATTGGCAAGATTTAAAAGCATATTAGAATGAGTTAGTTTTCGTCAAAACGGGCAAAGCCCGATTTTACCAAAAACGTCACTCCCAGCTCACGCATACCGATTTCAAAATTTTTATATTCTCCTAATTACTTTTTGAAATCGATATAAAATAAAAGCCGCTCTTTTATGAACGGCAAACCTATAAAATATAGAGTGGAGAAGAAATAAGGTGAAAGGATAGTTGGTTAAGTATTTTATACCCGCACTCTTTTTTTACTAAACAAATATCTTAATAGCCGTTACAAGATTTTACAAATGAGGCTGTGAAAAAAGTCTGGTTTTTTGGAAAAACTAACTTTTTTAAATCCGACCTAAAAAAGGTGAAATGCAATAGCGGCTGAGAGTAGCCGGAACTATTGCATTGAAACCGGATCATTGGATTTAGATATCCTCGAGAAGCTCCTCAGGATTAATATTTGATGAATCCTTATTATTAGCTAAATAAATAAATTTATACAACATTCTTGGATTAAATGCTTTACTTCCTTCTTCCATCATTATTTTAATTGCTTTTGAGGATGGAATAGGATTCTTATATACTCTTTTGGACACTAGTGCATCATAAACATCAGCAATAGCTGCGATTTGCGCAAATGCAGAAATTTCATTTTGCTTAAGTCTGTTAGGATATCCACCGCCACCAAATTTTTCCTGATGTTCCAGTGCAACTCTTGCAATTCTTTCAGGCAAATTCATTTCTTGTTTAATAATGTTATAGCCATGAATGGTATGACTTTTAATTAATTGAAATTCATCATCATCAAGCGGTCCCGGTTTGTTTAAAACTTGTTTTGGAATACGCATTTTTCCAATGTCATGCAATAGCGCACCTAAGGCCAAATCTTTTATGTCTTTTTCACTATAACCCAACTGAAAAGCCAATGCTGAACACATTGAAGACACGTTAACCGTATGAGAAAAAGTATACTCGTCATAAACTCGTAATTGACCTATGCATTCGATTTTTTCAAGTTTTTCACCAACTTCTTCTACAATAGTATCTCTTGCTCTTTCGCAAATAGAGGTGTCTGGCGACTTTCCGTCATATGTCCTTTGGATAATTTTTCTTGTGTTCTTGATTAATTCTTCTGTTGCTGTTTGAGAGATTAAAGATTCAAATTCCGGTTCAAAATCATCTGCCGTTGAATTGGTAATATTTTTATAAATTTTTTTAAAATTCAATTTCATTAGAAAATCAGGAGTTAAAGAAGTCCCATTATGATAAATTTTTTTATTATTGCCATCAAACAAGTCAAAGTCTAAAGATTCAAAACCTATAAGTTCAAGCGGATTAACTTGCTCTTTCATAACTAACTCCAATATACTAATTTATGCTAATTATGGCATCTTTTTATAAAATTTTCAAATAAAATATTATATTATTTCTAGAATTTTAACCCATAGTTCTCTTTTTCTTGGTCCGTCAAATTCTGCAAAATATATGCCTTGCCAGCGTCCTAGCTGAATTTTGCCGTTTTCAACAATCAAATTTGAAGAATTTCCAATTAAACTAGCTTTAACATGTGCACTTGAATTTCCTTCAAGATGTTTAAAATCGGGATAACTAGGAGAAATTTTTTCCATGCTGAAAATTATATCATCTTTTACATCAGCATCATATGCTTCATTTACAATAATTCCGGCAGTAGTATGGGGACAAAAAACTACACAAATACCGTTATTTATTTTTTGTTCATCTATTAATTTTTGTATATTTGACGTTACCTCTGTTAATTCATTAGTTTTTGTTGTTATAACAGATATTTTAAGCATTTTTTATTATCCTTATATTGTTGATTAATTTTAAAATATTATATCATGATTATATATAACCTACAAAGCTGGTTAAAAGGGTATTTTGAGAGTTTGTAACTTTTTATATTTTATAATTAAGTATTTATTTGACACTAAAATCATATTTTTATTATTATTTAAATACTTAAACTGTTAAAACAAGGAAAGCTAAGGGTGAAAATCCCTCACTGTGCCGCAACCGTATAGTCGGAATGCTTGTTTTAATTGCTTGTTAGTACCTCGAGATCAAGGGAAATCAAAGTATGCCACATACTCTTTGTGAAATTTGGTGCTGACAGTTAAGCTGTATTAACTGTTTATTGTTGTCTTTAGGAGAAAAGCATGTTTAAAAAAGTAGAAAAAAGAGATGGAAACGTTGTTGAATTTAATGAACAAAAAATTATAGCTGCTATTTCAAAAGCAGGTAAAGTTACTTCTGAATTTGACCGGAGAACTGCCGAAAATTTGGCTAAAAAAGCAATTGAAACAGCAAAACTTAAATTAAACTCTAACATTCCTTCAATTGAAGAGTTGCAAGATATTATCGAAGAAACTCTTATGAGCTCTCAATATTTAAAAAGCGCTAAGGCATACACAATTTACAGAGACCAGCATGCTAAAATCAGAGAATTTGTTAATGATGACAAAATTAATCTTGTTGATACTTATTTGAATCAACTTGACTGGAAAGTTCAAGAAAACAGCAATATGACATATTCATTACAAGGCCTGAATAACTATATGTCATCTGAAATCAGCAAAATTTACTGGTTAAATAAAATTTATCCTACTGAAGTAAAAGAAGCCCATATAAGCGGCGATTTGCATATACATGATTTAAATGCAATTTCCGTATACTGCGTAGGTTGGGACTTGCATGATTTATTAATGGAAGGCTTCAGAGGAGCTTCGGGAAAAATTGAATCAGCTCCTGCCAGACACTTTAGAACAGCACTCGGTCATATGGTGAATTTTTTGTTCACACTCCAGGGAGAAGCAGCCGGGGCTCAAGCGTTTTCCAGCGTGGATACTCTTTTAGCACCGTTTATACGTTATGACAATCTTACTTATAAAGAAGTCAAACAGGCTCTTCAGGAATTTGTATTTAACTTGAATGTTCCAACCAGAATCGGCTTTCAAACACCATTTACCAACATAACTCTTGATTTGAATGTTCCATCAACCTTTGCTGATCAAGCAGTAATTATTGGCGGTGAGCCTCAAAATGATACTTATAAAGAATTTCAAGCTGAAATGGATTTGTTTAACAAAGCATTTTTTGATGTAATGATGGAGGGCGATTCAAAAGGAAGAGTATTCACATTTCCGATTCCAACCTACAATATTACATCTGATTTTGACTGGGATAATGAAAATTTAAAAGGTTTATGGGAAATGACCGCAAAATACGGTGTTCCTTATTTCTCAAACTTTATAAATTCTGACATGAACCCTGAAGATGCACGCTCAATGTGTTGCAGGCTTAGAATCGATAACAGAGAACTTGAAAAAAGAGGTGGCGGATTATTCGGCTCAAACCCATTGACCGGCTCTATCGGTGTTGTAACCATTAACCTTGCAAGACTGGGCTATCTTTCAGCTAATGAAGAAGAATTCAAGGTAAGACTAGGAAAATTGATGGATATAGCCAGTAATAGTCTTCAAATTAAAAGAAAAATTCTTGAAAATTTGACTGACAAAAATTTATATCCGTACTCAAAATTTTATTTGAAAAATATCAAACAACGTTATGACCAATATTGGAAAAACCATTTTTCAACCATCGGCATAAACGGAATGAATGAAGCTTGTTTGAATCTTTTTGACAAAGGTTTGGAAGATACAAAATCTCATCAATTTGCAGTTAGAATTATGGATTTTATGAGAAGCAAACTTGAACAATATCAAGAAGAAACGAACGGCAATTATAACCTTGAAGCAACTCCTGCCGAGAGTGTTTCTTATCGTTTAGCCAAACTTGATAAAGAAATGTACCCGGGTTCTGTAGCATCAAATGAAGAAGAATATCAAACGGGAGCAGAGCCTTTCTACACTAATTCAACGCAACTTCCGATAAACTATACCGATGATGTATTTGAACTTTTAGATATGCAAGATGAACTTCAAGCAAAATACACCGGCGGAACTGTTTTGCACGTTTTTGCGGGAGAAAGAATTGAAAATGCAAATGCCGTAAAATCATTTGTGAAAAAAGTATGCACGAACTATAAACTTCCATATTTTACATTCTCTCCAACATTTAGTGTTTGTCCAAATCACGGATACCGAAAAG
>JAQUYY010000070.1 GCA_028691575.1 Candidatus Gastranaerophilales bacterium | reverse complement strand
CGTCAGGCTGAAAATTTTAGAAAAATGTTTTTAGCTATGGCTAAAGATGTTCGGATTATTTTCTTAAAATTGGCTGACAGGCTTCATAATATGCGTACTTTAAATTATATGGCAGAGCATAAACAAAAAAGAATCGCTGAAGAAACTTTGGAAATTTTTGCACCTCTTGCCAATCGTTTAGGTATTGGTAAAATTAAGGCAGAACTTGAAGATTTGGCGTTAAGATATACAAATCCCGAAAAATACTACAGAATTGCACAACTTGTTGCTCAAAACAAGGCGGAGAGAGATTTAACAGTTAATGCCATTATTGATAAAATTCAGGCAAATCTTAAAAATTTAAATATTCAAGCAACTATAACAGGTCGAGCCAAGCATTATTATAGCATTTTCAACAAAATGGAGCGGCAGAACAAGACTTTTCAGGAATTGTACGATATTACGGCTGTTAGAGTTCTTGTTGGTACAGAAAAAGAATGTTATGAAGTTTTAGGAATTATTCACTCTGCTTTTAAGCCCATTCCCGGAAGATTTAAAGACTACATCGCAATGCCAAAAAGCAACTTGTACAGGTCTCTGCACACCTCTGTAATTGGTCCTAGAGGCAAACCTCTTGAAGTGCAAATTAGAACAAATGAGATGCATGAAATTGCCGAATACGGTATTGCAGCTCATTGGAAGTATAAAGAAGGCGGTTCAAAGAATGCCGGCAATAATTTTGATAAAAAATTAACCTGGCTGAGAAAACTTGCCGAAATGCAGCAAGATGTTACTGATGCTCAAGAATATGTAGATCAAGTCAAATATGATATATTTTCTGACCAGGTTTTCGTATTTACACCGATGGGGGATGTGTTTGATCTTCCAAATGGTGCCATACCAATAGATTTTG
This sequence comes from Candidatus Gastranaerophilales bacterium, assembly GCA_028691575.1. Lineage (GTDB taxonomy): Bacteria > Cyanobacteriota > Vampirovibrionia > Gastranaerophilales > JAQUYY01 > JAQUYY01. The sequence goes on along the minus strand of JAQUYY010000070.1, from coordinate 7,683 downwards.
CCTACAGGGTACATACAGAAGTCGGTCATAAGACAACAGGTGCGTTGATAAACGGAAGAATTGCAACTTTAGATACCAAACTTAAAAACGGTGATATTGTTGAAGTCATTACTGGAAAAACGTCTCAGCCTAAGTATGATTGGATTCATATTGTTGTAACAAATCAGGCAAAATCAAAAATAAAACATTGGTTTAAGAAAAATAATAAAGAACAGCATACGCAACAAGGCAAAAATATGCTCGAAGAGCATTTGGGAAAAAGTTCATTTGAAGAATATTTTAAAAGCGGTCATCTTTTGGAAGTTGCTCAAGAAATGAATTATCAATCCGAAGAAGATTTGTTTGCAGCATTAGGCTATGGCGAAGCTACTTTGCACAGAGTTAAAAATAAATTAAAAACAGAAATTAAGACAGAAGATGAAGAAGCACAAATCAGGCAGATTCGCCCATCAAAACGTCCGCAAAAAGGTATTATCGGCTTGGAAGGAATGCTTTATCACATAGCAAAATGCTGTGCTCCCGTACCCGGTGAAGAAATTATCGGTGTTATTACAAGAAGCAGAGGGGTAAGTGTTCATAAAAGCGATTGCAACAGCTTAGATGTTGTTGAACCGCAAAGACTTATGAATATTAGGTGGGCAACATCTGAAGGCGGTAAAAAATATGTTACTAATCTTAGAATTGAAGCCTACGACAGACTTGGAGCATTAAAAGATATTTTAGGCAAAGTGGCTGACTGCAATACAAATCTTGTTAGCGCAAGCGTACGCAAAAAAAATAAAAAAGAAGCTATAGTTGATATCGGGGTTGAAATTTCCGATATTCAAAATCTAAATCGTGTAATAAAGAGTATACAAACCATTCCTGATGTAATAATTGTAAGAAGACAACATATCGGTAATACTTAACAGGCTTTGTCATCCTGAACTTGATTCAGGATCTAATAAATGGTAAGATGATGCCGAGTAGGGACATTTTTGAGCAAGCTCTCACTAAGAAAAGCAGTTAAATAAAGTCAGCATAACAAAAAATGGTAGATAAAATATGAATTTTATAGCAAAAATGCAGCAATCCAACAATAAATTAGTAAGGAAGCTCGGCTTTACCTTAGCAGAGACATTGATAGTCATTGCAATAATCGGAATAATAGCATCAATAGTTACACCGATGTTATTTGGCACAACAAGCGATGCGGAACTAAAAGCAGCATGGAAAAAGTCATATGCTGATTTATCTCAAGTTACACAATTAATTGCTATAGATAATGGTGGAACTTTAGCAGGTGCATTTCCAGGCGATGAAGCAGGAAGTGAAGATTTAAAAAATGCTTTTGCTTCAAAATTAAATATTATAAAAGATTGCTCCGGTATATCAGCTTACGGAGGAACAAGCAGCGGAGCAAGTGGTGAAGGATGCTGGCATGACGGTGCAAATAGTTGGTTTTATTTGAATGGAAGAGGTACGGGCACTACTAACCGACCTGGCTTACTATTAAATAATAGCAGTTTATTAATATTTTATATTAATAAATCTGATTGTAGCTATTCTGCAGGTGATTATACAAGGTGCGGACTCATCTATATTGATATAAACGGATTTAAAAAACCTAATACACTTGGAAAAGATATATTTACAGTAAGCATAACATCAAATACTCTTATACCTTTTGGTGCAAGAGGATTATATAATCCATCGACAGGTTGCATAGAAGGTTCAACGGCATCTGGTAATGAGGGCTATGCTTGTGCAGCAAAGTATCTTTATGAGTAAATTAATGTAACAAAATATAATTTTTTTGAATTTAGCAATTTTAAATTGTTTTTCTAAACTAGAGGATAATAAATGACGGAAGAGGATAATATGTTTAGCAAACAATTTGAAAAGTATTTGAATGAATATTCAAAAGAATATTTTGATGCGGATCCTGTTGAGGAAATTGTTACAAAAAGTTTGACTATAAAAAACAATTTAAAATTTAAATATAGATTACTGAATATAAAAAATAACTTTGTTGTAAAAAGCAATATTATTTAATTTGCTTTATAATTTAACCATTTTTGCAAAGTTATATAGCCGATTTCCCCGCTTTTTTCGGGATGAAATTGCATAGCAACAAGGTTTTTATACTCAACTGCGGCTGCAAAATCCATATGATAATTGGCATAAGCAGAAACAATCCATTTGTCATCAGGTTTTACATAGTATGAATTTACAAAATAATAATAATCATTGGTTAAAAAAGTATTATTTTTAGTTATTTTAAGCCTATTCCAGCCGATTTGAGGAATTTTACCTTCGGTGAATTTTTTTACTTTTCCTTTTAAAATACTTAAACCTTTTACACCGGGTGCTTCTTCACTTTCTTCAAAAAGTATCTGAAGCCCAAGACAAATACCCAAAAAAGGAATACCTTTTTCAACAGATTTTTTAATACAATCTGCTAATCCTTTTTTATTAAGCATTTTCATTGCCTGCTCAAAATGACCTTGCCCAGGGAATATTATTCGCTCCGCTTTTAATATTTCATCGGGATTATCGGTTAAAATATACTCACAGCCTAAATTTTCGAGCATATTGGTTATACTCTTTAAATTTCCTGCACCATAATCCACAACCGTTATTTTCATAGCATTCCTTTGGTTGAAGGCATTATGTCTTTATGTTGTTCATCAATGCTGACAGCTTGATTTAAGGCTCGTGCAAAAGATTTAAAAATTGATTCAATTTTATGATGAACATCATCGCCATACATAGTTTTTATGTGTAATGTAATCTTGCTTTCTATTGCAAAACTTGAAAAAAAGTGTTTTGTTAAAACTGTTTCAAAATCACTAACCTTCTCTTCATTGAAATCAAAATCACAATTGCAATAAGGTCTTCCGCTAATATCAACGGAAGTAAGCGTTAAAGCCTCATCCATCGGTATAAGCTTATTTCCATATCTTTTGATGCCTTTTTTATCGCCAAGAGCTTTTAAAAATGCCTGACCTAAAGTAATAGCAACATCTTCAACAACATGGTGAGTATCTTCATCCAATGAATTTGCAATTATGGTTAAATCAAAAAAACCATGTGCAGCAAGCTGTTCTAACATATGATCAAAAAATTTAATCCCTGTATTAACAGTTCTAATACCTGTTCCATCAAGATTTAAATCAACCTTAATTTCTGTTTCGTTAGTTTTTCTTTCTACCCGGCTTTTGCGCATTTTTCTATTTCTCCAAGAATTTTAAGTAAATCGTTTGTTTTTTCTAATATTAACATAGCTTTTTCATTTTGTAACGCTGATTTTAACTCTTCGCTCTTATCTTGAGGAGGCAAAACCCCAATTCCTTTGATATTAGCACTTTTTGCACAAATCATATCGTCCGGAGTATCTCCTAAATAATAAGCATTATTAGGCTTTATTACGGATAAAATATGATTTATCCCCCAAGAATCAGGTTTATGTTTTCTTGTAGGAACATCCTCCATTGCAACAATGTAATTAAATATTTTTTCCAAATTATGCTGTTTTATAGCCAATAAAGCCTCTTTACGGGGTCTTCCCGTGAAAATTGCAAGCTCATAAGTTTTTGCTAATTCTTTTAATTCTTTTGTTGAAATAATCAATTTTTCAGTATTAATCAAGCCATTTTCACTACTTCCGAGGTAAAATTCTTGAAATCTATCGATAATTTCATGTTTTGGAATTTCAAAACCTTCATTTTTTAGCAAAAATTCTGTTAAATCCCAGTCATTATTAAGCCCGCCTTGATTTTTAGCTTTTTGAATTTTATCAAAAGTTATTTCTTTTTTTGCAAAAAATTCAAAAGTTTTTTTAATTGCCATTCGATAAGAATTGCTTGTATCAACAAGAACACCGTCCATATCGAAAATTATCAAGTCTTTTCTATCATTTAAAATATCAATAACTTTTTTAGCCTGATTTGGAGACGGAATTGAGATTCTGAAGTGATTTTCTAAATACTTTGTATCTTTAAAGAATTTTACCTTAACGCCGTTATTTAGAAGTTTATTGTAAATATACTCAGCTTTTTTACCAAAATTAACGCATAAAAAGTTGGCTGCTGTAGGGTAAATCTTTTCACAATATGGCTTAAATCCTTCTGTTAATACTTTTTTAGCTTCTTCAACCTGTTTTTTTACATATTCAAAGTGTTCAATATCGTTTAATGCCGCTACCGCTGCTTTTGCCGCTAAAACATTTACACTAAAAGGACTTGAGATTCTTCTGACATACTCAATATTTTGAGCGTCAGAAATAATGTAACCAAGCCTTAAGCCTGCAATAGCAAAGTCTTTCGACATTGATTTAACAACAATTACATTTGAATGAGGTTTGACCAAATTCGCATAGGATTTTCCGGTATAATTTGTGTAAGTTTCATCTATCAAAATAATACTATTTTTAGCATTATCAATGATTTTTAAAAGATTTTCATCCGAAATAGCTTCTCCCGTGGGGCTATTTGGAGTTGTAATAAGGATAAGTTTAGTTTTTTCATTGATTTTTTTTAAAAACTCATCAATCGGGAAAATCCATTTTTCTTGATACGGAACTTCCACGAATTTGCAGCCGCTTGATTTTGCGTAAATTTGAGGCATAGTAAACGTTGGATTGACTGTCAAAATCTCGTCTTCAGCTTCAATAAATGTTTGAATTATGTAGTTCAAAGCTTCATCTGCACCGTTAGTAGGCAAAATCATGTCAATTTCAACGCAGTTCAAATCAGCGATTTTTTTAATTAAATCACCATATACAGGGTAAAATTTAATATCATCGGCAGAAATATTCCTTAATGTTTTTACTACTTTAGGTGATGGACCAATGAGATTTTCATTTAAATCAAGTTTTATCTCATAATCTTCAGCAAACAAAGGAATATCATAGCCTTTAGCATTTAAAATATTTTTTTTTGGTTTAATCATAATAATTTAAGCTGTTTCTAATTGTTTTTCTACTTCCAATCCATGAGAGGTTTTGCCCCAATCCATGGTTCTTTTCATAAAAAGAATTTTCAATGCAATAATTGTTACTAGCGGAGTCCAAACAATCACCAAATAAAAACAAGTTTCAATTGATTGCTTAATAGCTTGCACTAATGATAAATTATCATATTTTCTAAGACTATAGACCAGTCCTGATAGAAAAAATAGACATAAACCCACTAATACAATGCTTGATGATAGTATGTTATGTTCATATCCTTTTATAAACTTGAAACTTTGGATACTCCATTCAAGAAAAAGCCATATAGGAAGGACGAATTCGACAATATAAGCCCACATATCAAAACTTACACGAAGAGAAATATCTTTAGAAAACAGCACATCCATAAAATAGTCCAAATAACGTCTAATACTGCCTTCTACCCACCTTCTTCTTTGTTTTAATAAAGGAATAAATCTCGTAACACCTTCTTCATAAACTTCAGCATCTATACAATACCTTACGTCCCAACGTTTTAGGTGCAATTTGGTTGATAAATCCAAATCATCCGTAACTGAATAGTTATTCCATCCGTTAACATCAAGCAAAGCTTCTTTTTTTATGAGTTGGCCATTTCCTCTAAGTTCAACCGCACCTTTTATACTGTCCCTGCCAAGCTGAAAATGACAGTCCAATGAATATTCATTGTTTTGGCATCTCGTTAAAAAGTTTATATGTTTATTATTAATAATTTTTCTTGCCTGAACAGCACCAACATCTTCCGGAGCTAAGTAAGGCAATAATTTATTAAGAAAACCGGGTTTTATTCTGGCATCTGCATCAAAAACACAAATGACATCTCCTTTGCTCATTAATAAAACATCGTTAAGAACAGCCGATTTTCCGGGAAACGCACTCATTTCACGTATAACAGCTCTTATCTTGTCCGGATAATTTTTTTCTAATTGTTTAATTACATCCGCCGTATTATCAGTACTTCTATCATCAATTAAAATTATTTCATAATTTGCATAATCAAGATTTAGAATATTTTGAACTGTATCAACAAAAACCAGTTCTTCATTGTGTCCGGGAATTAAGATACTTACAAAAGGTTTATATGAAGTATCCAATTTAGGAGGATTTTTTTTATACTTCCTTCTCTGATGCTTAAAAGCTGCATTTGTATAAAGAGTGTAAGCTACCATAAAACTAAACAAAATAACAAGATTAGATTCAATCGGAATTAATTTTTGGAATATAACCAAAAATACCCATAAACTAACAAACAATAAAACAAGGGTAAATCTGTCTTTCAAAGTAGAACTCCGTATTTTCTAGATCCAAGTATATTATATCGCAACAACATTTTTTTGGGTCTTTTTTGTAATGATTTTGTAAACTTGAGAATTTATTTCTCCACCTATCAAAATCATTAACGAAGTTTGATATAACCAAACCATAAGAACAACAACAGCTCCAAGCGTACCGTATACTTGGTTGAATCTACCGAAATTTTCGACGTAAAGTCCGAATAGCCATGAAACCAATAACCAAAATACACAAAAGAATAGGGTTCCGGGGATAACTGAAATTGAATGTATTTTTTTATTTACCTTGACATTTGGGACAAAATAATAAACAAGATAAGCCATTGTGAATAGAGTAAAAAATGATATGGGCCATCTGACTAATAATACTGTAAATTCAACATAATAAGGAATATGAATATGACTGTCGATAACTTTTAAAATTGTTGTTCCAAGAATAATTAAGTTTACCGAAACAAAAATAACAAACCCCATAATTATTAACATAATAAATGCAAGCCATCTTGTTTTCCAAAAAGATCTTGTCTCTACAACATTATAAGCCCTGTTCAATCCTTTTATCATAGTAGCCATGCCATTTGTAGCCATCCACGCAGCTGCAAGAAAACCAAATGTTAAAAGTCCGCCGGAATTGATTTTTGTTATTTCACTTAATACATTTTTTATTAATAAAGTTATATTTGACGGCATAAAAGGAGTTAATATTTTTATAATTTGATCGATAATATTTTCGTCTGTAACCAACCCAAAAACAGCTATAAGACAAATTATAAAAGGAAATATCGCCAATAGAAAATTAAATGCCATTTCTGATGACATACCAAAAAAATCATCTATAAATATATTTTTAAATATATTTTTAAAAAAAATTCGTTTTTTTACTTTCATTTTTAATCTTTTTTAAATATCGTCATTAATAATGATATGAACAAAGTTTTAAAATTACAATAAAGCATATAAACTAATTTACATTTGAGTTTGATTATTTTGCAATTTAATTTAACTAATGTCCTATAATAAATATTATGTAAAAATAACAGTTTTTAATAAAGTCAACAAAAAAAGAAATTTTCAGTTTAAGCAAGGCAAAGCCTTGTAAAACGCCTTTGGCATAGTAGATTTATTACGGATATATAATTTTAGAAATAAAATTTTTTGACTGTTTGAGCTTTAGCGAGTTTCAAAAAATTTGTTCTGAAATTATAATAGCCGTTTTGATAAGCAGGGTTTTTCTTTTTTTCGGTTACGGTTTTTTTCTTTTTGTTAGCAGGTAAAAAGAAAAAAATGGTAATAAAAAATTAAATAATCAAATAAATTCAATAATCATGGCTTTATTCGTTAGCTTGAATTTTCTGTTCATTTCTTTCTTTATATTGCGACGGTAAAGAAAGAAACGAACCAAAGAAAGAAATCCACGCT
>JAQUYY010000069.1 GCA_028691575.1 Candidatus Gastranaerophilales bacterium | reverse complement strand
TGTTCAGAATTGCTTTTAGTGTAGTTATTCCGATTTACGGTATATTGCTGATTTGTGATGTTTCATTAGGTTTTATTGCAAAAATGATGCCACAAATGAATATATTTATGGTTGCACTTCCGGTAAAAATTTATTTAGGACTTTTTTTAATGGTATTTTTCATATCATCGACAGCAATTTATATGACAAATTTAATCAGGAATATGCTTAATCAAGCAACAGGTATATTTATATAAAGGGAAATTATGGCAGGAGAACGTACAGAAGAGGCGACGGGTAAACGAAAAAGCGAAGCCCAGAAAAAAGGTCAATATGGCAAAAGCCAGGATCTTGATGCTGCCATTATGCTTTCCGTAGGGTTTAGCTTGTTGTTTATTTTTATGCCTTTTATTATGGACAGGTTAACTTTTATTTCAACTTATACGTTTTCTCATTTAGATCCTTCTCAAATAGATCCGCAAAATTTTGTTAGTATTTTAATGCCGTATCTTAAGCTTTTATCTGAAATAGTTTTGCCGTTTTTGCTGATTTTAATGACAGTGGGAATTATTATTGTTAGATATCAGGTAGGGCATGTATTTAGTCTGGAAAAAATAAAACCTGATTTTACTAAATTAGGTCCTCAAAAAATGGTTGAAAATGCTAAAAACGCTTTTAATATTTTTAGTGTTAAAAAAATTGTAGAGTTGGTAAAATCTTTTATTAAAATGATAATCGTCAGTTTGTTTGTTTTTAATGTTGTTAATTCAAGAAAAGATGAAATTTTTGCACTTTTAGGAGCAGATATTCAGCTTTCTTTTGTTACTATTTCAGACATTTTAAAAGATATAGTTATAAATGTTTGCCTTGTTATGTTAGTGATAGGAATTTTGGATAAAAAGTATCAGGATTATGAATTTAATAAATCTATAAAAATGTCTAAGGAAGAAGTAAAAGACGAAAGGAAAAATTCGGATGGGGATCCGAAAATAAAGAGTAAAATCAGATCTATTCAATTTCAATATGCTCAACAGCGTATGATGAGTGCTGTTCCTAAAGCAGACGTTGTTGTAACAAATCCTACACATTATGCTGTTGCCCTAAAGTATGATCAAGATAAAGCTGTTGCCCCTCAAGTAGTTGCAAAAGGTGTTGATTTTATTGCTCACAAGATTAAGGAAATTGCAGAATTTAACAATATTCCCATTGTTGAAAATAAACCACTTGCCAGAACCCTATATAAAATAGTACCATTAGAAGGATTTATACCTGCTGAATTATATGTAGCAGTGGCTGAAGTATTAGCTTATGTATATCAAACAAACAAAAATAGAAGACCGATACGATGAATTTAAAAAAATTAGCTGAATTATTAAGAGATAATGACATTTTACTGGCAGTAGGATTGGTAGTAATCGTTACAATGATGATTATTCCACTTCCTTCGGTTGTTTTGGATATTTTGTTAACCGTAAATATTTCTTTATCACTTATTATTATGTTAGTTTGTCTATATACGTCTGAACCTTTGCAATATTCATCATTTCCAACAATATTGCTTGTTGCAACCTTATTTAGGCTGGGATTAAACGTTAGCTCTACAAGATTAATCCTATTATACGGGGACGCCGGTGAAGTTATTGATTCATTCGGGCAGTTTGTAATTGGTGGAAACTATGTTGTAGGTGCTGTCATATTTGCAATTCTCGTAATTATTAACTTTATGGTAATTACAAACGGTGCAGGAAGGGTTGCAGAAGTTGCAGCAAGGTTTACATTGGACAGTATGCCGGGAAAACAGTTAAGTATTGATGCCGATATGAATTCGGGGTTAATAAATGAAGAAGAAGCAAAAGCCCGTCGAAGAAAAATTGAAAGAGAAGCTGATTTTTACGGAACTATGGATGGTGCTAGCAAATTCGTAAAAGGTGATGCAACTGCGGGGATTATAATTACGATAGTTAATATTATTGGCGGTTTAATTATTGGTATGGCTCAGCAAGGAATGGATTTTGCAACTGCGGCAACTACGTTTACAATTTTAACCGTTGGAGACGGACTTGTATCTCAATTACCGGCATTGATAATTTCTACTTCAACAGGTTTAATTGTAAGCAGAGCAAGTGGTCAGGATAAGTCATTAAGCCAGGATATTCAAGAAGAAATGTTTGGAGACCCTAAGGTATTATTTATTGTATCAGGTTTACTGATTGTTTTTGGTATAGTACCCGGACTTCCTACGATTCCTTTTTGGTTAATCGGGTTTAGCCTTGGTTTTTGCGGTTATTCCAGATACAAAGGTCTTAATAAGAAAAAAGATGAAGAAGCACAGGTAAAACAAGCTTCTTTTGATGCCAAACAAGGAAAAGCAGAAGGAGGAGGAGTTAAACCTTTAGCCTCAAGAGAAAGTGTAATGGAGCTTTTAACGGTAGAGCCGATGGAAATAGAAATAGGCTATAGGCTTGTACCATTACTTGATATTGAACAGGGCGGAGATTTATTAGAAAGAATCGCTCAAATAAGAAAACAAACTGCTCTTGATTTTGGCATTGTACTGCCTTCAATAAGAGTTAGAGATAATTTACAGCTATCTCCCAATACCTATCAAATAAAATTAAAAGGGATTCCTGTAGAATCAGGAGAAGTTTATCCGGATAAATTTTTAGCAATGGATTCCGGCATGAGTGCAGGAGTCAAAATCGATGGTTTAAGTGCAGTTGAACCTGCTTTTGGCTTGCCTGCAATATGGATAGAAGAAAGAAACAGGGAATTTGCGGAAAGCAACGGATATACGGTAGTAAGCCCATCTGCTGTTGTATCAACTCATTTAACCGAAATCATCAAGAAAAATGCTGCATCAATTTTATCAAGAGATGATGTAAATCAATTGTTGGATAATTTAAAGAAAACATCAGAAGCTCTTATTGACGATACTCTAAAAGATGTAAGCACTTCAGAAATTCAAATTGTTCTTCAAAATTTATTAAGAGAAAAAGTTCCTGTTCGTGATCTTCAAACTATTTTAGAAACAATCAGTACATACAGCAAATCTAATAAAAACTCTGATTTTCTTACGGAACAATGCAGAATGTCTTTGGCAAGAAGCATTTGCAAGCAAAATTTAACCGATTCCGGCGAATTACTTGCTATTACACTATCTCCTGAGATTGAAAACGCAATAGCTTCCGGAATAAGCCAGGATAGACAAAATTTAACTTTAGATCCTATATTCACAAGAAGAATGATTGATAATTTAAATTCCGAAATTGAGAAAGTATTAACAACAATTGGTCAACAACCCGTAATTTTGTGCAGTTCTCCTATTAGAATTGCTTTTAGAAAATTAATAGAGAGGACATTCCCACAAATAAGCGTAATGTCTTATAATGAAATATCCCAAAATATCAATGCAAAATCAGTTGGGGTTGTTAGAGTTGATTTAAATAAATCAGTAACATAAAATAATAAATAAAGCGGTGATAAAATAAATGAATTCATTAAAATTAAATCAAAAATTAAAAATAGTTCCAAAAAATATTGGCAATGCCCTTGCCGGTACTATTTGTGAATTATCAGAAGACGGATTTACTGTTATTTTGGATAAAATGGATTCAAAAATAAAAAAAGAATTAGTTGATATAACCGTTTCAGATGAAAATTATTTATTAAATTTTTCTCTAAAAATTGATAAAATTGATGAAAATAAATTGTATTTTAAAAATCCTCGAGATATTAAAGTAGTTCAACGCAGACAATATCCCAGAGTTGAGGCGGATTTACCGGTAAATATAATAGATTCGGCCGAGGGTACTGTTGAGGGCAAAATAACTAATATTAGTGGCGGTGGGTTGCAATTAGATGCACCAAAAAAATTTTTGATAGGAAGTATAATTAATACAGAATTTAAGCTTTTTACTCAAAAAACAATAAAAACAGCCGTTGAAATTTTAAGAGTTAATATTAATCAGCAAAAAACTTTTTTATCAGGAATGTTTAAAAGTATTTCAAATACGGATAAAATTGCTATAATACAAATGTGTTTTAAAAAACAAATTGAAAGTAAACAATTGAGAGATTTTTCAACTCAAAAAAATGATAATCGGGAGGATAAGAAATAGGACTATCTAGAAAATTAACGGGAATATTTGCAAGTTTTACATTGCTGCTTATTGTGGGAGTGGTATTCTTTTATTCCAAATCCTTAGATTACAGAGTATTTTTGTATGCTTTAAAAGTAGGGCTTTCAGGAGCATTTGTAGCCGGAATGCTTGGTTTTTTGATGGGACGGATTTTAGAAACATCTGTCGTAGAAAAAGATTCAAAAAAAGATTCAAAAAATAAAAAATTAAAATTAAAAAATCAGGATCGTGATTTATTAATTAATGATCTTTTAATAGACGAGCTTGATAAAATCAGTAAAGAAGATATTTCAAAATCTTTAGAAGGTGATGAAGATGACGATAATTAAAAAAATTAAAGCAAAACTTAAACAATCAAGAAGTATTAGTAATCAGTTTGCATTATTGATGAGCGTATTGATTTTAACAACAATAATATTTTTATCGGGATACAATATTTATATTACCGATAAACTGGTGGGCTTAAGCAATTTTGAAAAAGAGCGAATAACCCAATCTATATCAAATTTACTTGTTGATGCTACTAAAAATACTCAAAATGACACAAATTTCAAATATCTTGATATGATGACAAAAAATTTGATTTCGGACAGGGTTATTTTATATGCTTCTGTTGTTGATTTAAACACTTCAAAATGTATTTGGTCGACAATAGAGGGTGCTGCCGGATTGGAAAATTCAACAGAAAAAGATATGTTGAAGCTTTTTCAAGGTCAAAACAGTTATATTCTCCATATTAATAATTTTTCTAAAAATACTGATAAATATCAAGTAATTATCGGTTATAATTCAAAATCAGATATGGCATCTTACGTTAATATTTTGCTTGAAAACAACAATATTCTTGCATTAATGTTTATTTTTCTTGGTATATTATCAGCTTTTGTAATGTCAAGAATAGTTACTCATCCTATAAATAAGCTGTGCAAAGCAACAAAGGAATTTGCCAGAGGGAATATGCAGTATAGAATTGATTATTCAAATTATTATGAAATAAACAATCTTATAGATTCTTATAACCAGATGGCAGAAAAATTAGACAGAATGTACTCTTCTTTAGAGCAGCAGGTTCAGGACAGAACTAAAGAAATCGTATTGAAAAATGAACAAATTGAAAAAGCGTATGAAGAATTAAAAGAAGCTCAAACAATGATGGTTCATAATGAAAAAATGCGTTCATTAGGGGAAATGGTAGCAGGCATTACTCATGAAATAAATAATCCGGTAAATTTTGTTTATGGCAACCTTATTCATCTTAATGAGTATTCAAATAATCTTATAAAAATTATTCAAGAATATGAAAAAATAGAAGATAAGCTTTCTGATGATGAGAAAAAAGCTATTTCTAAAATTAAAGAAGAATTAGAATTCAGTTTTATTAAAGAAGATTTGCCCGAATTGCTAAGAAGCTGCAAAGACGGAACAGAAAGGACAAAAGATATTATTCTTGATTTGAAGAGTTTTTCAAAACTTGATGATATGAAAATTAAAGAAGTTGATATTCATAGAGAAATTAATCTTTGTTTAAATATTTTAAGAAATAAATACAAAAATAAAATCACAGTTCACAAAGATTTTGGCAATCTTCCTTTTGTTGAATCGTATGGCGGACAGTTAAATCAGGTACTTATGAATATTCTTGATAATGCAGCTTATGCAATTAAGGATCAAGGAGATGTGTATATTAAAACATTTATTAATGGAAATGATATTAAAATTGAAATAGAAGATAATGGTTATGGGATGGATGATACAGCCAAGAAAAAAGTTTTTGAACCTTTTTATACGACAAAACCGATAGGAGAAGGTACCGGACTTGGAATGTCAATTAGTTATAAAATAATAAAAAATCATAATGGTATAATAGAAGTTGAGAGTGAAAAAGGTCAAGGAACAAAATTCACTATAAAAATGCCTGCAACAGGTTTGAAGGAATTTGAAAAACAAGGGATATAAAGAAAAATGAAATACAATCTTTTAATTGTAGATGATGAACCGGATAATTTGCAACTTTTACAACGCACTTTTAGAAAAAAGTACGAAGTATTTACAACGACATCTGTTCAAGAGGCTTTGGATATATTAAAGAAGAATAAAATTCATTTAATATTGTCTGATAATTTAATGCCGGAGATGGAAGGGGTTGAATTTTTAAAACGTTCAATTGAATTTGCACCAAATGCTATTAGAATTTTAATAACGGCATATACAGATCCAAAAGCAATAATAGAGGCAATTAATACAAGCAAAATTTATCGTTATGTAAAAAAACCCTGGCTGCCGGAAGACTTAAAAACAATTGTAGATTCAGCTTTGGCCACTTATCAGCTAAATTTGGACAATACTAAAATTGCGAGTGATTTGAAAGATTTGTTTCAAGGAACGATTAATGCAATTACAGCAGCTTTAGACGCTAAAGATTCTTATACGTTAGGAAGAAGCAAAAGAGTCTGCAGATATTCTGTTGAAATCGGCAAGCAGATGAATTTAACTGATGTTGAGCTTACAAGAATTGAATTAGCCGGATTGCTCCATGATATTGGAATGATAGGAGTTCCCGAAGCCATTTTAAACAAACCCGGAAATTTAACTCAAGAAGAGTTTGAAACGGTTAAAGATCATGTAAAAATGGGAGCAAGAATTTTAGGCAATATAAAACAATTAGAAAGTGTTATTGAAGTAATTTTGCACCATCATGAGCATTTTAACGGAAATGGTTATCCTAATAATATAAAAGGGGATGATATTCCCTTGGCGGCAAGAATTATAGCTATTGCGGATGCTTATGACGGCATGGTTTCTGATAGAGCTTACAGAATAGGCATGGAGCATGAAAAAGCCATAGAAATAATTAAATCATTAAGTAATAAACAGTTTGATCCTCAAGTTGTGGAAGCTTTTCTTGCCGTAATTGATAATATTAAAGAAAAATTTTGCATAATAGAAAGAAAATAATGGTAAGAAAAGTAGAAATTTACACAGGCGCATATACCAGCGGTAAATCCGAAATATCAATAAACAGAGCATTTGATCTTGCAAAACAAGGCAAAATTACGCTTGTGGATTTAGATACGGTTGAGCCCGCTTATACATTAAGACCTATAAAAAAAGAACTTGAAGAACTTGGATTAAGTGTTATTACTCAGGAAAATTCATTTGGATTGGGTGAAACGGGAAATGTTATTACTTCTACTCAATTAAACTGCCTTTCTTTTCAAGGCAACATTGTTATTGATGTCGGATATGGTGCCGGTGGGCTTGATATTTTAGAAATTGTAACCGGCATAAATCAAGAAAAAAATCTTGCTATATATATAGTTATTAATACTTCAAAACCTGAAACTTCAACTGTTGAGAATATTATCGAATACATAAACTGGAGCAAAGGCATTGAACCAAGGGAATGGAAGAAGTTTTCAGGCATTGTAAGCAATACGCATTTTGGTGATTTTACAGTTTTAGAAGATGTTATAAAAGGTTATGAAACAACTAAAAAAGCAGCACAAAAGGCAGAATTGCCCATAATTTCAATAGGTATGTCCGAAGAAATTGCAAAAGAATTTGGAAAATTAGAGTATGACAATACCCCTATTTGGACATTGAAGCGTTTCATGCCAAAAGCATTTTGGTAATTTGATTTAGCTATTAATAACAATAATTAAATTGAATTGTTTATATTTTTTTGCAGCTTCCTTCCTCATGTAAATTTTTTATCAAGATTAGGGATATTTTATTGTTCAATGTTAATTTTTTTGATATATTATAGAAAATTTGGCAATTTATTTTATTGACAACTTTTGATATAGTGAGAGTAATAATAAAAAAGAGAAAAATCAAATGCTTGCAAACTTAAATCAAAAATATCATACATCGCCAATATCAAAGGCTAAAGAAACTTTGAGCATTGTTGATTTTAGAACTATTAATGCCATTGAAAATGAAATTATTAATATTATAAACGAAGATAAAAAACTGGATATTCCAGTTTTTTCTTTTATAAAGGATGGGGTAATTCAAAAATTAGCATATTTTTTGGCAGGAAATGTTAATCGTTCAATTGCAATAGGAGTTGCAGGAGAAACAGCCAGCGGAAAATCAACAATTACTCTTGATATTATTGATAGATTGCTTGAATTTGAGAAGAGAAATAATTTAAACAACGTAATTAGCCGTGTAAATACTGATGATTATTATTATGACAGATCTGAAATGGTAGAATTGGCAGGAAGTTTTGCACAATTTGCAAAAAATTATGACTTAGATTGTCCGGATGCTTTTGAATTGGATTTATTGAAAAATCATTTAGAGCAATTGATTATAGGCAATGAAGTGTGGCTTCCAAAATATGATATGAGCGGTACTGCTAAAAGATTTGATAATCATACACTGGCAACATCTTCTAAAATTATTATGTCAGAGGGCATGTATACATTAACTTCAAAAGTGGCAGATGTTTTTGATTTTACGATTTATGTTGATG
>JAQUYY010000068.1 GCA_028691575.1 Candidatus Gastranaerophilales bacterium | reverse complement strand
CCACATCTTGTATAATCTCCTACGGCATAACTGCAATTTGATTTTTCAATTCCAAACATCATTAAACTGCCGTTATTTAATATTAAGCCGGGACGAGAAGTACTTACTCTGCCTGTGCCGTTTAAATAATACCAGCTGTTTGTACCGCTATGCCAGCAACCTCCTGTGCTTCCTCCAGATCCTGTTCCTCCAAATCCCGATGTTCCCGAACAATCTTTTATTATGTTAAATTTTGAAGCATATGCATTTTTTAAATCTTCCGTTCCTGCAACATCTCCGGGGAAAGCACCTGCTAAAGTTCCGCCATTGTCGGCAATTATCATCATTGTTGCTTGAGTCAAATCAGAATACTGTTTTTTCCATTTTGCTTTTAATTCGGCATTGCTTGTCGTGCCAAATAATGTAGGAATTGCAATACTTGCAATTATTCCGATTATAGCAATGACTATTAATGTTTCAGCCAGAGTGAACCCTAATTTTCTTACAAATTTATTTTCGGACTGTTGCATTCTTGCTATAAAATTCATATTTTATCTCCCATTTTTCATGCTGAAATAAATTCAGGACGACAACTAAACTTAATTAAATAAATCATCGATTTTTTGCTGAATTTCTTGATTATCAAGCTCATTAGTAATTGAATTTAAATCCAGTGCAATTTGATAGAGCCTTGCAGCTTCAATTTTATCACCCTTAAGAGCAATAGCTCTTCCCATATTATAATAAGCCAGAGCATAATTAGGATTGTGAGAAATAGCATCTTCAAAAAGTCCTAAAGCTTTATTTATTTGACATAAATCATCCAAATAAATAACTCCTAAATTGTTGTAAGCTATATCATAATTAGGATCCAGCTCAGTTGCTTTTTCATATTCTTTTATTGATTCGGTCAAATCACCTTTTCCCCATAACAAATAAGCCAAATTGCAATGAATTCTTGCATTATCCGGTTGAATTTCAAGAGCAGATCTATAAACGGTTAAAGCATTCTGATAATCACTTTTATCGTAAAAAACGCTTCCTAAATTTACGTATATATCAATATCATTAGGATTTAGCGCAAATGCATTTTGATATGCAGAAATAGCTGCATCAAGATTTTTATCATTTTCTTGCAAAACATATCCTAAAGTTTGTGCAATTACGCTTGTCCATTGAGAATTAGGATTTATTGTAATTGCATTTTGATACCCTGATATTGCATTTTTAAAATCACCCTTCATATATAAAATATTAGCCAAATTACTGTGCAAAGTTGCATCATTTGGCTGGATTTCAATTATTTTTTTATAAGCATCAATAGCATTATCATAATCTCCCTGTTCTTCATAAGCCGCACAAAGCGATTTATAGGCAGTTACGTTATTAGGATCAATCCACAATGCCATTTTATACTCATTAATTGCTTCTTCATGCCGACCAAGCTTTCTGTACAAATCTCCAAGCAAAACATAAAGAGGCAGAAAACCCGGTACTTTTTCAATTATTTCATTATATAAATCTATGGCTTTATAAATATCCCTTGTTTTTTCTAAATAAGTCCCTTTAAAAATAATCGGGAAAAATTTCAAATACAGCATTTTTCGGGAAAATTCAACCAAACCTTCTTTATCAAATGGAAGTATTATTATAGATAAAATTATTTGAGCAAAAGACAATAATTGTTTTGAAAAATTGTTTTTATAAATGATCTTAAGAAGAACACCATACAAAAAACGGGCTCTTGAGGATTTAAATCTATTCAATTCTATAGCTTTTTTTACATTGGTAAAGGCTTCTGAATACCGTTCTTTTTTGGCAAGTATTTTTGCGGACATGTAGTAAGCTTCTGAATAATTTTCATCATATTCTATACTAAGATTAAAATGAGCGATTGCTTTATCCAAATTTCCTTTATAATAAAGAGCGACACCGATTTTATAGTGAATTAAAGCCGAATTCAAGTCCATTTCAAGAGCTCTTTGATATTCAGTTATGGTTTCATCTATAAACTGTTGAGCTGTATATATATCCAGATGCCTTGTAAGATACAAATCACCAAGACTAATGTGCAGCGCAGGATTTGTAGGATCATTTTTTAAAACTGATTGACAAAATTCAACGGCTTTTTTAAAATCGCCATCTTTGTGCATTTTTCTTATTTTTGCCTGAGCTTTATCAGTTTTTATTTTTTCGTCTGTTTTAAAGTTTTTGTTATTCATCTATTTCAGCTTTATTATTGTAGGAGTATCTCTTATGACCTTTTTAAATTATGAGCTTCTATTTCAAAACACAATTTAATAATTTTATTTCTTTCTAACTCATTTATCTCTGTAAATTGTATCACAGATTGCAATTGTCCGTTTAGTTTTAAAGTATTTATAACATTTCCTATGCCTCTTACCGGAAAATCCCATGATGGCGAATATATTGTAAAATCCCATTGAGAATTAAGCATAAAATGTCCGTTTGATAAAAATCGAACACCGCCGCCGCCGATATTAGTAACTTTTGTTTTGACCCGTTCTTCAGAATTTGCAAGAATCAAGTCTAAATCTATGTCAACTCTTAAATAATCTCGTCTTTGAATTAAATCTGTTTCTTCATAATATTCGACAATAAAATTTTCCTCAAAAGGCGAGTTTATAACTATTGAATCAAAAACCCTAATCCCTGTACTTGTGTATATCAATAAATTTATATCCTTACCTTCAGGCAGGTATGAAGCTATTTTTATTTTATCATCAGGAAAATCTAAAATCATTCTGTCTTTTTCTACCCTTACAACTCCGCATGAAACTTCTTCATGCCGTATTGAAGATATATCAAATTTTATAACAGCCTTATCACCTTGTTGAAATATTGCCATCTTTCTTCCATTTCATAATTTCATAACCATATATTATAGAATACCAAAAATTTTTAAAAAGAAAACGCAATAAATGTATGAGATTTTTAAAAATTTATACTAATTTATAATGACATGGGTAATTATTTTAAAAAATTTTTTGTTGCTTAATAAGCATTGACAACAAAGGAGATTATTATTCATGAAAGAGTATTTTAACGGAATTTTTAACGGAAAAACTGTTTTAATCAGCGGACATACCGGTTTTAAAGGTTCTTGGCTTGCGTTTTGGCTAAAAAATATGGGTGCAAATGTTATCGGGTATGCCTTAGAACCTAAACACGAGTATGATTTATTCAATTGTCTTGATTTAAAAAATCAGATAACCCATATTATCGGTGATGTCGCCGACAAGAAGAATCTTCTTAAAGTTTTTAAAAAATATCAGCCGGAATTTGTGTTTCATATGGCTGCACAGCCTTTGGTCAGGTATTCATACATTTATCCTGAAATGACATACAAAACCAATGTTTTTGGCACTATTAACATGTTTGAAGTTATAAAAGAAGTTGATTGCGCAAAAGTTTTTGTAAATATAACCAGCGATAAGTGCTATGAAAATAAGGAAATAAATTATCTATATAAGGAAACGGATAGCCTCGGAGGGTATGATCCGTACAGTTCAAGCAAGGCTATGGCTGAAATTCTGACATCGTCTTATAGAAATTCTTACTTTAACCCCAAACATTACGGAGAAAAACACAATACAGCTATCGCATCTGTAAGAGCAGGTAATGTTATCGGTGGTGGAGACTGGTCTGAAGGTCGTCTATTGCCGGATTGTATAAAATCCTTACTCAATCAGGAATATATTACAATTAGGTATCCTCATGCCACACGTCCCTGGCAATTTGTATTAGAACCTCTTGGCGGATACTTGCTATTAGCTTCTTATATGTATCAAAATGGTAAATCCTTCAATGAAGGCTGGAATTTTGGACCTTTAAAAAATGAAGTTGCTACTGTAGAGCAAATAGTTCGAAAAACCATAAAAATCTGGGGGGATGGCGGATATCGTATCGATGCAAAAGAAACATGGCATGAATCAAATCTTTTACAATTAGATATAACAAAAGCTGCTACTCATTTAAAATGGCAACCTGTTTATTCAATAGATGAAGCCTTAAATGAGGCTGTTAGCTGGTATAAAACGTTGCAGGAGAAAAAAGACATACAAGAATTTACACTAAATCAAATTATAAATTTCGCTCAAAAAGCAAGTTATATAGAAGAAAAAAGGGTTTTAGATCAATGCAATTTATTTTAAATTTATTAAAAAATTCAATAAAAACTCTCTCATTTGCTTATTACAATATAGCTAAACCAACTGAAAACGGTTCAAAATACATTCCTGCATCGGGAAAAGTATTGGGGAAGGAAGAACTTTCAAACATGCTTGATGCAACGCTTGATATGTGGCTTACTGCAGGTCATTTTAACGAAGAATTTGAAAAAAAACTGGCGAATTTTTTTAATGTTAAGCATGCTTTGAGTGTAAATTCCGGTTCTTCAGCAAATTTACTTGCCATTTCAGCTTTAACGTCATACAAATTAGGCGATAGAAAGTTAAACAAAGGTGATGAAGTAATTACAGTAGCAGCAGGATTTCCGACAACAGTAAATCCGATTGTTCAAAATGGCTTAATCCCTGTTTTTATTGACGTGGAAAAAGAAACTTATAATATTGATTCCTCTCAAATAAGTGCAGCTATCACACCCAAAACCAAAGCTATATTTATTGCCCACACATTAGGAAATGTTTTTAATCTTGATGAAATTTCAAAAATTTGTGAAAAATATAATTTATGGCTGATTGAAGATAACTGTGATGCCTTCGGAGCAAGGTTTGAGAATAAATTAACAGGAACATTCGGGCATATCGGAACATTGAGTTTTTACCCTGCTCACCATATTACAACGGGAGAAGGAGGCGCTCTTATAACAAATGATACTCAATTATATCGAATTTTAATGTCTTTTCGTGACTGGGGACGTGATTGTTGGTGTCCTCCGGGCAAAGATAACAGTTGCCATAAAAGATTTAGCTATAAGTTGGGAAATCTACCTTTTGGATATGATCATAAATATACATATTCTCATGTCGGCTACAATTTAAAAATAACTGATTGGCAAGCAGCATGCGGTCTTGCACAGCTTGATAAAGCTGAAATGTTTATAAATAAAAGATGGTTGCATTTTAAATATTTATATGCAGGCTTAAGAAAATTCGAAAAATATCTCATTTTACCAAAAGCTATACCTAATGCAGAGCCTTCCTGGTTTGGATTTATTATAACAATTAAAGAAAATGAATATTTTTCCAAGCAGGAACTGGTAAAATATTTGGAAAGCCATAATGTAGGCACAAGAGAGCTTTTTGCGGGGAATTTGCTAAGACAGCCATCGTTTGTGGAGCATGATATCAAACTTCGAATAAAAAATTCGGGAATTTTAAATTCAAAAAACTTAACCGATAGTGAATATCAAATGTTGCCCATTACTGAAAATATAATGAAAAATAGTTTTTGGATAGGACTTTGGCCCGGTTTAAAAAAAGAACAATTAACTTATGTTATAAGAATTTTTGATGAATTCATAAACTTAAAAACTAAAGAAAAGCCCAAAATAAAAGTATAAATGCAAACATATTAATTTAGCCATATGCGGTTATGTTAATATTTTTTGCTAATTTTTTTAACATATATACTAATTTTAAAAATTTTGTTATACTTTTATAATCGAGTGTAAATGGAGAGAATAATAGGATTGTTTTTTTAAATTATGAGTGGAGTACAAACTATAGTTGAAAAAACAAAAGAAAAGGATAACCCCTTAATTACAGGTATTAGGAATCCTTTTTGGCTTAAAGTTGCGGATTATATGTTTTTTCGTTTAATGAGAGGCCGATTTTACTCAATGCGTATAAAAAATGCGCATAATTTTGAGTTGAGGGATAAAAGCAAAAGTACGATTATTTATGCAAACCATCTTTGTTGGTGGGATGGTCAAGTCATTTATATGCTTAATAAAAAATTTTTTAAGACTGAAATGTATCTTATGATTGAAGAATTAGAAAGAATGCCTTTATTGTCAAAAATAGGAGCGTTTTCGGTAGAAAAAAATTCTCCGCAAGCATCAATGAGAGCATTAAGATATGCACTAGGGCTTTTAAAAGATCCCCAAAAATCAGTACACCTTTTTCCTCAAGGTCTTGTTTTACCTCCTGATTACAGACCTGTTAAATTTTCATCGGGACTTTCTTATTTAGCCCAAAAATCTGGTGGAGTAAATCTTCTTCCGATTGCTCACAGATATGAGTTTTTAAGAGAAGATAAGCCGGAAATCCTTGTCGAAGTAGGCAAACCTATCATTATTAATAAAAATACGGAAATAGACAGAAAAATTTTTAGTACAGAATTGGCAGAAAATTTTACCAACTTACTTGATAAACAACGATATGAAATATCAAAAGGTCAATTTGATGATTATGAATATTTATTTACTTCAAAACTCAACAGTATCAAGATGGTTGAAAAAAAGTTTAAAGTGTTTGTTCGTGCTAAATTGTAATGTTTTTGTAATAATTTTCTTTTTCGCTTAAAATACTGTAAAGTACAATCGAATAAGGTCGGTTGTGCTTTTTAAATTACACGAGAGTACGGGATGAAAAAATGAATAATAATTTAGAAAAAGGTCTTTTAGAATTAATTGAAAAAACTACACCTGAGTACATAAAAAAAACTCCTATTGTTAATATTGATGATAAAAATGAAATAAATTTTATTTTAAAAAAAGAACATTTAGACAAATATGACGAAAAAACAAATCCTGAAGGATTAGGCTTAAAAGAATGGTTTGAAAATTATGAAAAAGAGGCAAAAGCTTCAACTGCAGGTATTCGGGGAAATCAAAACATTTTATACCCTTGGGATACAAGATTTCCTATAAATTTAATCGGTATATTGCTTGCTACAGAAGCAAAAGCATTAGTAGCAGATAAAAAATACCCTGAGAAACAAATTCATAAAATTGCTGCATCAGAAGTTCGATACAATTCAAAAAAATACGTCGACTTAATCGCCAGAATTCAAGCTGCACACAAAGTTAAAACGCATGTTGTAAAAGACAGAAAAACAATTCCAATCTGGCTAGCATCTTTTCTTGCCTTCAAATTAGATTTGTTGGGCGGAGAATATGTAACTTCAAGTCACGGTATCAGTGTGAAAACAGCTACAAAAGATTTAAATAATCAAGGAAGCCAATATCTTCCGGAAGAATCGACGGAATTTGTAGAAGAAATGAAAAGAATTTTTACACAAGTCGAGCAAAACGGCAATTATGAAATAAAAATCGCAAATGCAAATAATGAATATATTTCAGAAAAAACAATGAAAATTTTAAATAACGGAGTTGATTTATATGTCGAATACTTGAAAAACGGAGTTGCTTCTAAAAGTAATTTGAACTTTATAAAAAACGCTCAAAAACCTATTATTATTGAAAATGTTGGAGGCAGTGCTTATCAGACATTAAGCAAAGTTTTTGAAAATTTAAAAATTGCAGATAAATATATCTGGTTTAATACAGAGGAAGACCCTTTTTTTCACGGCATAGGCAAAATTGACACAAATCCGAAAACAGGTAAAAAAGAATTTTTTGACTATTCTGTTGATGTTGCTATTTTGAAACGCAAAGAAGACGGAACTGTCTCTATGCCTGTAATTGAGACAATGAATTATGTTGAAAAATTAACAGATAAACCTGCTGGAACTGTTATTTTAATGACAGATCCTGATCATGACAGGTTAAGTCTTGCTCAGATTGAAAATATTAACAAAATTGCAAAGCTTAATAAGCTGGGCATTGATTATATTAAACTTGATGATAATCGTATTTTGACAGTATATACGCCTAATCAGAGTTTTTTAATAACTATGGATTTTCATATGAAACAACTAAAAGCCGAAAACCAATGGCAAAATCATTCACGTTTCATAATAAAGACTACGGCATCAGCTCTTGCATGGGATGAATGGGCTAAAAACAATGATATCAAAGTAATAAATACTCCTGTTGGGTTTAAAGAACTTGCAAATGTTATGAAAAAAGTCGAAAAGCAAATTATTAAAAATCCGGATAAAGACGTTTTGATAACAGATATTTTTGGAAGTGAAATAAATCTTGGAAAACAGCCGCGACTTGTTTTTGCAGGAGAAGAAAGTGGCGGAATGATTATCGGACCTGAAAAACTTATCGAAAGTAATGCCGGAAGAATAGCAGTAGCAATGAGAGAAAAAAGCGCAACAGAAGCTATAATTATTTCTTCAGCTCTTGCCTGCAAATTGGAAAATCAGAATAAAATGCTTTCTGATAATTTAGAACAAGTTTTTTACGAAAATAATATTATTGCCAAATATGATATAAGAGAAGATATTGCTTACTATAATGAGAGTGAGCCTGACATTGAGGCATTGAAAAAAGCTAAAACCGAAGGGGAAGCGTTAAGAACCCAAAATGACATTTTCTACTTGTCAATAGCAGTTGCAATAAGGACAAATAAGCTGACATTCGAACAAGGAAAAGAAATTTTACAAGATACATTTAAAGAATTGGATTTTTTTAATTTAAAAGCAATAAAATTTGTAGGTGATGGAACTTACCTTGAATTTGACAATAAATACATTGAAATTCGCCCATCCGGAACGGATGCAAAAACAAAAGCCTATGGCGCAGGTGACATCAAAGAAGAATGTATTAAATTTGCTC
>JAQUYY010000067.1 GCA_028691575.1 Candidatus Gastranaerophilales bacterium | reverse complement strand
AAACTCATCTGTTATAACTTTTATGCCATTACGTCAAAATTTGGTGCAATGCTTTCAAATTCTGTTCCAATAAAATTTTTAAAACTTTTATCATGACTATTAGGGTTGTTAAAAATAACTGCTTCATCTGAATTAATAATTTTTGTTCGGTCTGACTTTGGTAACTCTGCGTTTGATATGTTCACGCAATTTATTAAATCCTTTAAATCTTCTTTTTGCTCTGAAGTTTGTACACTATCTTTATTAATAATAAATTTACTGCCAAAAGACGGGCTAATTGAGTTGACGTTCATAATTAATTCTCCTATATGATATGATTTTTCTATTTTACAAAATAGGTTATCCGGTCTTATTTTAAACTACATTTGCATCATATAATTTATATTGTTAAATTAATGGCATTTCCTTCAGTTTTATTAAAATAAGAAGCGATATCCGGAGCATCTGTTTCGATAGTATCTAAAAATATTTCATCAAGTTCATCCGGCATATCAAAAGAAACCGTATCACCTGCTTTCAAAATTTCATATTCCGGGATTGGAGCAAAAGAGTCTGTTAATTGCATTAAATCTATTTGCTGTGCTTTTGTAGATAAATCTTTTTTGTTAATTGAAAAAGTCCCGCCAAAAGATGGGTTGATTGAATTGATGTTCATAATTAATTCTCCAGCTATGAGTTATATATTTTCTATAATGAAGGTGAAAGTTATTTTTTGCTTAAATTTTATTTTTTTGGTTAAAAAAACTTAATGTAATAGTTTGATTAACAAAAAAGACAGGACTAAAATGCTGTCTTTTCTTGTTTTTTTGTTTTGATGAAGCTTTGCTTCATTGTTTTGTATAATCAGCGTCAATTACGTCTTCGTCACTTGGAGTTTCTTCTCCTGAAGGTTGTTCGCTGCCAGCTTGCTCTCCCGTTGGAGTTTCTTGCTGAACTTGTTGGTATGCAGCTGATGAAATAGCAAACATTGTTTGTTGTAAAGTTTCTGATTTTGCTTTAACATCCTCAATTCCTGCATTTTCATCAATTGCTTTTTGAAGATCGGTTTTTCCTTCATCTAATTTTTTCTTATCTTCATCAGAAATTTTACCTTCAAAGTCTTTTACAAGTCTTTCAGCAGAATGAATTAAGCTGTTAGCATTGTTTCTGATTTCGATTTCTTCTTTTTTCTTTTTATCTTCCTCAGCATTAATTTCAGCTTCTTTAACCATTTTATCGATCTCATCTTCTTTTAAGTTAGAGGTGTTTGTAATGGTAATTTTTTGTTCTTTATTAGTAGCTTTATCTTTTGCCATAACATTAACAATACCGTTAGCATCAATATCAAAAGTAACTTCGATCTGAGGCATTCCTCTCATTGCTGGGGGAAGTCCGTCAAGTCTGAACATACCTAAAGACTTGTTGTCTCTTGCCATTGGTCTTTCACCTTGAAGAACATGTACATCAACTGCTGATTGATTATCATCTGCTGTTGAGAAAACTTGAGATTTGCTAACCGGAATGGTTGTGTTTCTAGGAACAAGAGTTGTCATAACTCCGCCAAGTGTTTCAATGCCAAGCGTTAAAGGTGTAACATCCAAAAGAACAATATCTTTAACTTCGCCGGCTAAAATACCTGCTTGAACCGCAGCACCCACGGCTACAACTTCATCAGGGTTAACCGATTGGTTAGGTTCTTTTTTAGTGTAATCTTTTACTAATTTTTGAACAGCAGGAATTCTTGAAGAACCACCTACAAGAACAACTTCATCAATTTCAGAAGCAGAAAGTCCGGCATCTTTAATTGCTTGTTCAACAGGTTTTTTGCATCTTTCTAATAAATCATATGACAAATCTTCAAATTTAGCTCTAGAAAGATTTAACTCCAAGTGTTTTGGACCATTTGCATCAGCTGTAATGAATGGAAGACTGATATTCGTTTCTAAAACTGAAGAAAGTTCGCACTTTGCTTTTTCTGCAGCTTCTTTAAGTCTTTGCATTGCTTGTTTATCACTTCTTAAATCAATGCCTTCCTGTTTTTTAAATTCTTCACATAGCCAATTCATAACTTTTTCATCAAAATCGTCACCGCCAAGATGTGTATCACCACTGGTTGATAATACTTCGTGAACGCCGTCTCCGATTTCTAGAATACTAACATCAAAAGTACCGCCACCAAGGTCAAATACAAGAACTTTTTCGGTATGTTGTTTTTCTAAACCGTATGCTAAAGCAGCAGCAGTAGGTTCATTTACAATTCTAAGAACGTCGAGTCCTGCAATTTTACCGGCATCTTTTGTTGATTGTCTTTGCGCATCATTGAAGTACGCAGGAACCGTAATTACTGCTGATGTAACTTTTTCTCCAAGATATGCAGATGCATCATCAGCAAGTTTTCTTAAAATCATTGAGCTGATTTCTTGAGGTGTATAATCTTTGCCGTCAATATTATTTTTATGATCCGTACCCATTTCACGTTTGATACTTATGATTGTTCGCTCAGGGTTTAAGATAGCTTGCCTTTTTGCTAATTGACCAACTAATCTTTCTCCTGTTTTTGAAAATCCAACTATTGAAGGGGTTGTTCTGCTACCTTCTGCGTTAGCAATAACAGTAGGTTTGCCACCTTCCATAACTGCGACTACGGAGTTTGTTGTTCCTAAGTCGATACCAATTGTCTTTGCCATATTTTTACTCCTTTATTAAAAATGAATTATGTCTGTTTATTTATCCAGCATGATATTTTAATAATATTAATAGCAGTTTTTTTTAAGTTTTTTAAAAATCTAAAGAAAAAATTAATATTTGAAGCAATAAATAAATTTATGCGTTTTATATCAATTATGATTAATTTTAATACATATTCAAAAATTTCATTTGGAACGATTGAGACTTCTAAAAAAATTTTACATGAATCGATTAACCCTAAAACAGAAGTGAAAAATTGTACGCTTTTTTTTCGTTCAGATATGAATTGGGAAGCTCTTTCCAATTATATTATTGCCAATTATCCTGAGGGTACGCCAATATATAATTTTGCATGTTCAGATGGAACTGAACCTTATTCTTTGCGGCTTATGTTGAATAAAAAAATGAAAGAGCAGAATTTGAATAAAAATTATCCGATTAATGCGATTGATATTGATAAAGAGAATATTGAAAGAGCCAAAACTCAAAAAGTCGGTTTTGGGCGTTTTGATGGAAGCGTAATCCCTATTTATCTGGGTGAAGATGCTATAGATGAAAATTTTAAACTTATTCCAAACCAGGACTATGATGAAAATTATAAAGTATCTGACGAATTGTTTAAAAGTATAAATTTTCAAGAAGGAGATATTAAAATGGGCGAAAACTCCTAAAGAAAAGCCGTGTATCGTTTTGTTCAGAAATGCCTGGCCTTATTTAGAGCCGTCAAAGATTTATCCGCTTATGAATGATTTATATAAAAATCTTCCTGAAGGAAGTTTATTAGTAGTTGGAGAATTCGATTATTCCAGAAGAAATACTCGAAGTGTATTTGAAACAAGTCAATTTACTCCCGTAGAAAGCTTTTATAGTGATATTTTTTCATCAAGAGATACATTGGTTTTTAAGAAATAGTTTTAGCTTCAGCTTGATTTCGCCAGGACAGCTTAGCTGCTTGCTAATTTTTGTTTAAATCAACTTTTATAATAGAGCCTGTGCCTTGTTCTGAGATATGTAAAATGTTTGCTCCGTCGATGTATAAATAATAAGGATTTTGAATGTTTTTCATTAAACTTGTAACTACACCTAAGGGGGAAATTTTTAAAATTTCACCTGACACATAATTTGCGGAATACAAGTTGTTTCTTCTGTCACAAACCAAGCCAATAGGACCATTTAGCGGACTTCCTTCAACGAATTTTTGTCTTTTGCCATTTGCCAGGATTGTCCAAATAGTGTTGGTACTATAACTTGCAACATAAAGGTTATTATTTGAATCTTTTGCTATACCCGTAGGACCTTGAAAGTTTTTTAATAAGGTAGTTTGAATAGGTTTTGCTTGGGCGGTATTTTTTTTACCTTGAAGTGCTTTTGCTTGCTCAAAAATTTCTTTATATAAAGCCTGTGCCTCGGGATAAAATTTATTATCTTCAGGAATTATATTTATATATTTCAATGATTTTTCATAATTATTATTTTTAGCACATAATGTTGCTAATTTATATGATGATTCATAGTCTTTGGGTTTTTTACTTAAAAGTTTTTCAAAAGAAATAATTGCGTTTTCAAGTTCTCCAATATATTCGTAAACAGAGCCTAAATTATAGTAAGAATCGACAAAAGACGGGTCTAGTGTAACAGATTTCAAAAAAGAATCTATTGCCAGGTCATATTCGCCTTTTTGGCTATAATCAATACCTTTGTTGTATTCTTCAATAGCAGCATAGCTATAAGCATTTGCAGTATTGTAAATCCCTGTAATTACACAGATTAAAACAGCAATTAGCAAATATTGTAACTTTTTCATAGTTTATCCTCTTGTTTGTGATTACTTATGTTCTATTATAATACTTTATCGCTTGAAAATAATCTTTTTTGTTTAAAAAGTATAATATTTCATCCAAAAAGTGTAGCTCTTGTTTTGTAGGATAACAAGTTTAAGAATTTTTTTAATAAAAATGGTTTTCCCAAATAGTTTGTTATAAAATACTTCAAGAAGAGAGCTGAAAGAAAAAAGGAGAGAGAAAATGGGGTTTGAACATTTCGTAACCCAACATGGAGCAATTATTGCAGGCTTAATTTTATTAGTAGCCTATATTTTTATTGCTCTTGAAAAAATACCAAAAGTTACAATTGCAATGCTGGGAGCAGCGCTTACATATTTTTTAGGATTAATCCCTCACGAGAGAGCTTTTGAACATATTGAATTCAATGTAATTTTCTTGCTTGTAAGCATGATGA
This sequence comes from Candidatus Gastranaerophilales bacterium, assembly GCA_028691575.1. GTDB lineage: Bacteria > Cyanobacteriota > Vampirovibrionia > Gastranaerophilales > JAQUYY01 > JAQUYY01. Next base: position 3,778 of record JAQUYY010000067.1, on the reverse strand, counting down.
TAATAGTTCACATTGCAAGCAGAAGTGGTATGTTTAATTGGACGGCTATTGAACTTTTAAAATTAACAAAGGGCTGTCCTAAAAAGGTTTTATTTGCATTAGCTGCATTCACGGCAGTTGCATCGGCATTTCTTGATAACGTAACTACCGTTGTTTTGATTATGCCTGTAACTTTTGTAATTGCAAGAGAATTAAAAATAGATCCGGTACCGTTCTTAATAGTTGAAATTTTAGCGTCAAATATCGGCGGAACAGCTACATTGATTGGCGACCCTCCGAACATTATCATCGGAAGTATAGCAAATCTTAGTTTTATGGATTTTGTATTAGAATTAACACCGATTGTTATGCTTATTTTCTTTGTTTCAATAGCTGTTTTGCTTTGGATGTTTAGAAAACAAATGGTTTCAACACCGGAATTAATGAATCATGTTGCTAATTTAGATAACTCAAAAACAATTACGGATAAAACTCTAATGATTAGATCTTCAATTATTTTATTATTTGTAATTTTGGGATTTGTATTTCATGGCGCACTTCATATGGAAGCTTATATTATTGCATTAATGGGCGCAAGTATTTTAATGCTTTTTGAAAAACCAAAAGAAGTTTTATATGATGTTGAATGGATGACGATATTCTTTTTTATAGGATTATTTATAATTATTGGCGGATTAATTGAAACTGGTGGAATCGAATACCTTGCTCTGAAGGTTAGAGAATTAACTCAAGGCAATACAACTTTTGCTTCAATGCTAGTTTTATGGTCATCAGGTATTTTATCAGCTATTATCGATAATATTCCATATACAGCAACAATGGCACCTTTAATTCAGGAATTAGGACAAACAGGAATGAATGTAATGCCTTTGTGGTGGTGCTTATCTTTAGGAGCATGTTTGGGAGGAAATGCAACTATAATAGGTGCAGCGGCAAATGTTATTGTCTCTGAATCTGCAGGTGCTGCAGGACATCCGATATCATTTTTTAGATTTATGAAATACGGAGCGTTGATAACACTTATTTCTTTAGTTATAAGTTCTGTTTATGTTTATTTTAGGTTTTTAATCTAAAATTTTCTATTTAAAAAATTTACCAGAGACAAGGTTTTATTAAACTTTGTCTCTTTTGTTAAGTGAATTTAATCAAAATAGCATAATTTTTGGAAAAGAAACAAAGCAAATGTCATAATTTTAGTATTGAATGCCGTATTTGCAACAAGCTCTTATGCAAAGATACATAAGAGCCTTTTCTTTTGCTAAATTGTAATGATATTTTAATTTAGTACAGTATTTTCTGCCGTATTTTTTTTATAAAGTTTAATATGTTCAGGATTAACTGATAACCAGGTAAATCCTTTAACTTCGCTAATTTTTGGGGCATTGATAATAAATGTTCCGCCGTATCTTCCACGAACAAATTCAACAACATTTTCATCTGCTAAAAGTTGAAGAGCTTTTCTGATGATATTGCTGCTAACGTCAAGTTTTTGAGCCAACATTGTCATTGATGGAAGTTTATCACCAATTTTATATTCAGTTTTAATTATGTTTTTCAAATGGCGTTGTACTCTTTCATAGTTATAAAAACCGGCATCTTGAGCAGAAGCAAAAATTGAACTTTCCGGTTTTGGCTGAAATACCTGTTCTCCATGAGGAATACGGGCAATGGAAGTACCGTATCGACCACGTCTGGAGTTAAGAATACCTTGTTCGACAAGTCTTCTTATTGCATCATGAAGTGTTTTAATGCTTACTTTTAGCTTTTTAGCCAATAAATGATGGCTTGGCAGTTTGTCATTTACTTTAAATTCTTGAGAAATATAATCTTTCAAGTTTTTTTCAACTTGATCTACCAAAGTATTTGATTCAATATTAGGACCGATATTTTCCAATTCTTCATTTGTTAATTCAGGAATAGCTTTAAGAGCCCAGTTTGCAAGATTTCCGCGATAGCCTCTTGTTTTGACGATGCCAAGGCTAACCAAATGTTCTAGTGCTAATCTTGTTGTATTTGGAGTACTTCCGATAATTTTTGCAACTTCTCTTGCTGACGGAAGTACATCATTTTCTTTAAATCCGGCCTCTAAAATATGTTTTTTTACTGCAACAATGGCATGTTCCCGTTTAGAAGTCTGTTTTCTGACTCGAGAAACAGGTTGTTCTAAATCTCTTATCATTGTGCCGATACGTTGTTTAGATTCAACATATCCGTTATCTTCGATAAACCTTATTGCATTTTGAATTGTTCCGATACTTACGCCAAGATATCTGGCAAATTCTTCTTTTTGGGGCAAAAGCATGTTTGGTTGAAGTCTATTCTTTTTTATACCGGATTTTATCCATTTTTGCATCCATTCTGCAATTAAATTATCTTTTGTTAAGTTTGTATTTTCAAAATCCGGGAATTTTTTTGGCAATTCACTTACTTCAATTCGTACAAGTTTGTTTTTTTGGAAAATCTTTTTTCTTCTTAAATCTTTTAAATCTTGCAGTGAGTTTTTATTGTTTTTTTCTTCTTGTGTCACGGACATGGACAAACCTCCTAAGTTATTAAATTGTATTTTTAAATAAATAATTTAACTTTGATAATCATATAACAACCAAACATGAAAAAAAATTGCTAATTTTATTAAAAAATTTAATTATTTTTTTAACAAAATGTAACTATATATCTAAAGCCTTTTGTTTACAAGCATTTAAAGTTTTTATAAAAATAGGAGTTATTATATTGATTATTATTATAACACTTTTTAAAAATTTGTTAATAGTTCAAGCGAGTTGAGGATGCCATGATAAAATCGGCTGCGAAAACCGGCGATTTTTGCCACAACTTGTTAATAGCAAATAAAAAGTGCGAGCAAACCAAGACTTGAACCGAATTTTATTTATATTCGCTAAAAAACTCTTCCAGACCTTTTTTGATAGAAAATGCGGTTTTTTGTTGAAATGCAGTTGTTAATAATAGCGTATATTCATCAGGATGAATCATAAAACCGACTTCAATAAGCAAGGATATTGGCTCTGTCGGTCTTGTCAATACAAAACTCATTTTATGAATACCATTGTTTTTTAAATTCAAATCTTCCAACAGGTTTTTTTGCATAATTTGGGCTAATTTTTCAGAATGGGAATGATAATAATAAACACTTGTTCCGTGTTCCCTGTAAGGGTTTTTGCCATCAGGAAGAGCATTGTTATGAATGCTTAACAAAACATCCGCATTATTTTGTCTTGCAATTGTCGGTCTGTCATATAAATCAACGGAAACATCACTCTGGCGAGTCATTATGACTTTTGCACCTGCTTTTTCAAGTTCCTGTTTTAAATAATTTGCAATTTTTAAATTAATTTCTTTCTCGGGAATTCCTGTAGGTCCGATTGCGCCAATATCAGAGAGTGTTTTATTTCCTCCATGCCCCGGGTCAATTGCAATAATTTTATTTTTTAATATATTTTCAGTACAATTTATCGGAGGTTTTTTTATTTTAAAAACAAGTGTGTTATTTTCGTAAAAATAGTTGTATCCCCAGGGATTTTCAAGGTTTGTGGCAATATTTAATGTTAAAAAGTTGTCTTTATAATTTTTTGAAACATTTGCAATATCATTTGAAATATCTTTTTTTACATTAAAAATAGTTAATTTGATACCCTCTTTTTTTCAGTTGCGTCAAAAGGCAAGTTATTGGTCATGTTTATATTATAAATTTGATGGGTTGGAGTTTGAGTATATACAATGTTTTTGACGATATTTATCGTATTTTTTTTGTTGTCTGAAA
>JAQUYY010000066.1 GCA_028691575.1 Candidatus Gastranaerophilales bacterium | reverse complement strand
AATAATTGAGCCTATTTTCAAAAAAATATTATGTTCAGGCTTAATATTTTTTATATAAAATCCTTTTGAAAAAATATGTCCTGCGGATGATGCTCTAAAATCTCCTGCATTTGCTGATTTTGATGAAAAATTGTTATCTCCCAAGTGATGTAATTCTTCATCAATAATGATTTCAAGAGCGGATTGTTTAGAAATTCCAAGCATTAAAGGATTTTTCAAATTTTCTTTATCTATAGTCATCGAAAAAGGCTTGTATCCGTTGGCTTTGACGGACATAATTGTAGGACCTATCAAATCAGTTTGAAGCTTAAAATACCCATCCCCGTCTGTAGTTGTTACAAAACCTTTTGATGGAATAGTCACTTTTGCACCGTTTATGGCATTTCCGGTTCCTTCATCGTAAATCATATTAAGATTATTTTGTTTCAAATAATCCGCAACACTAACGCCACCTGATAAAGAGGCACTTTGGGCTATATTACAAAAACTTAATACTATCAAAACAGCAAGTAACAAGTATAATGATTTCATCGCAAATTCCCCTTTTTCATGACTTTTCCATATTATATAAATTCAAAATTATTTATATTCGAAAATGGGGTAATTTATAAAGATAGTTTTAATATCGATTCTTTATTTCTCTTTCTATTTCTCTTTTTACAGATTTTTTAGCAATAGACTCTCTTTTATCATGTAATTTTTTACCTTTTGCAATGCCTATTTCTATCTTAGCCCATCCTTTATCAAGGTATATTTTTAGGGGAACTATGGTTAATCCGCTTTCTTTGAGTTTACCAATCAGCTTATTAATTTCTTGTTTCGTTAAAAGAAGTTTACGTTTTCTTAACGGTTCGTGATTATAGATATTTCCCATTTCATAAGGGCTTATATGAGCATTACAAAGCCAAACTTCACCTTTTTCTATACTTGCATAACTGTCTTTAATGTTAACTTGTCCGTTTCTTACAGATTTTATTTCTGTTCCGGTAAGCACAATACCGGCTTGATATACTTCAAGTATAGTATATTCGTGGTAAGCTTTGCGATTTAGTGATATGATTTTTTCGTTACTCATTTGTATAAAGTATTGCCTTAACTTGTATTCAATATTATACTATTATTACATAAAAATTTATAATCATGAAAGGGTCAGCAAGTGAAATTAATAAACTGTAAGAAGTGTGGGAGATTGTTTGAAAAAAGACTTAGAAATGTTTGTGAAAAATGCCTGCAAGTTGAAAATGAAGAAGTTGATAAAATTATTAATTACGTACGATCTCAAAAAGAATTTTTTGTATCAATAAAAGTACTCAGTAATGAAACAGGCATATCTGTTAAGGAAATTGAAGATTTATATAAAGATAGCAGATTTGTATCTATTGCAAACAGAATTTCCTTTCATTGCAAAAGTTGTGGAGTAGAAATCAGAGATAAAGAAAAAAAAGTTTTCTTTTGCGATGAATGTGCTGCTAAAATGGGAATTGACCCCAATTCTAGAGGAACAGCCGGTTCTAGTGATACAGTTGATCCAAGATCAATTCTAAAACAGTTTGATAAAAATATTATGCATTCACAAAAAAACAGTTCAAAATTCGGATTTAAAAAAGATTATGAATAAACAAGCTTTAATATAAATTTAAGAGAAAAAGTCCTTTGATTGATTCAAGGGACTTCTTAACAACTTATAAAAAAGGGAAGAAATTATGCGGAAAAAAGCTTTTAGCTATATGGAAATTTTGGTGACGGTCTTACTTATGGGACTTATAGTAACAATAGCTATTCCTCAAATTAATTATGATGTTAGCAATAAAAAACTTTATAAAACAGCGTATAAAATTTTGAAAACAGCTTCAGGCGAAATAATTGCATCAAGTTCAACTCGTGTTCTTGATAGCGGGTATTGTAGCGATTTTTCTAATTTAGTTAATAAAATTGATGATGCAGCTTTTGATTGTACAAGCTCTGATGTTGCAAGTGATGATCCTAATGTTGTTTTGACTAACAAAATGAGGTTTTACGGCTTGGAAGGTGATTTTACAACAAACCCTAAAGTAATAACAGTAGATGTAAACGGTGAACATGACCCAAATGTTGACGATAAGGATTTGTTGCAATTTAATATTTTCGAAAACGGTTTTGTTGAACCTTATGGAGAGAAAGAATCAAGCTTTTTACATTGCAAAATTGACTTAAACGGTTATTCAGGAACAAAAGCTGATGTTATCAGCCAAATTGAAGCCGCAACAGGTTGGGATAGCACTACGGCAACGGATTTCGTTGATAATAGCCTGCCAGGAACAATTGTTAAATATACAAACTATAATAATGCAAAATCAATTGAATCAGCTTTTTCAGGAGTTTCAGCTACAGTAACGGTCGAGTGTTATTAAATTTAAAGGAATCAAATTATGTTAAATAAGATGCAACAGTCAGAAAAGCGAAATCGAGCAGAGGCTAATAAAAACATTTGTGGCAGTATGTACGGCAAAAATGTTTTTTGTGCCGTTACCGGCAAGATTTCAAGAAAAAAAGGCTTCACGCTGGCAGAGACATTGATAGTCATTGCAATAATCGGAATAATTGCTTCAATAGTTACTCCGATGTTATTCGGCACAACAAGTGATGCCGAGCTAAAAGCAGCATGGAAAAAATCTTATTCTGATTTATCACAAGTAACACAATTAATAGCTGTAGATAACGGCGGAACTTTAGCAGGCGCTTTTCCCGGTGATGTTGCAGGAAGTGAAGATTTAAAAAATGCTTTTGCTTCAAAACTGAATATAATAAAAGATTGTTCAGGAACTTCAACATATGGCGGAACAGGAAATGGGGGAAGTGAAGAGGGCTGTTGGCATAGTGCTGCTGATTGGAAATATTTATATGGATCAGCTGCGGGTATTTCAAATACTCCAGGATTAATATTAAACAATGGTACTTTAGTAAGAATATATATGAAACAATCTGATTGTGGAAGTGATGCAGGAGATTATACAAGATGTGGTGTAATACATATTGATGTAAACGGATTTAAAAAACCAAACATTATTGGAAAAGATATTTTCGCTATGAGTATAGTTTCTAATGCCCTTTTTGCAGAAGGGAGCAGAAATTTAAATGATTCATCAATTACCTGTATTGAGGGATCAACATACATAACCAATAAAGGTTACGGCTGTTCTGCAAAGTATCTGTATGAATAGTTATTATAGGACGTTTTATTAAAATTTTTTAGATAAGTTTTAGAACTTCATTTTCAAATTCTTTAAAAAGCATGGCTTCGGGAACTTTTTTTATAATTTCGCCTTTTTTAAAAATAATTCCTTCTCTAATGCCTCCAGCAAGACCGATATCAGCTTCTTTTGCTTCACCGGGTCCGTTTACCGCACAACCCATGACTGCTATTGTCAGAGGCTTGTCAATGTTTTTAAATCTGTTTTCAACTTTTTTGGCAAGTTCGATAAGATTAATTTGACAACGTCCGCAAGTCGGACAGCTAATAAAATTTATTCCTTTTTGTCTTAAATTTAAAGATTTTAAGATTTGATAACCTGCATAAACTTCCTCAATTGGATTGTCGGTTAGAGAAACTCTTATAGTATCGCCAATTCCTTGGTTTAACAGAATTCCAAGCCCGACAGCAGATTTTATCAAACCGCCTTTTAATGTTCCTGCCTCGGTTACCCCTACATGCAGCGGATAATCAATTAATTTTGAAATTTTTTCGTATGCTTCAATCATGATTAGAACATTACTGGATTTTAGAGAAACTTTTATTAAGTCAAAATCTAAATCCTCAAGAATCTTAATATGTCCCAATACACTATTAACAAGGGCATCGGCTTTATTTTCCATATTTTGAAATTCTTTTTCCAAAGACCCTGCATTAACACCGATACGAATAGGAATTTGCCGTTCTTTTGCAAGAGATATGACTTTTTCAACATTTTCTTTTTTGCCGATGTTACCGGGGTTAAGTCTTAGAGCATCAACGCCGTTTTCAATAGAGCTGATTGCAAGTCTGTAATCAAAGTGGATATCAGCAATTAATGGAATGGTTATTTGCTTTTTAATTTCATTGATTGCATTTGCGGCTTCTTGATTTAAAACAGCTACTCTTACAAGTTCACAACCGACATCGGCAAGTTCTTTTATCTGATTTACCGTAGCTTTTACATCTCTTGTGTCGGTAAAACACATAGATTGAACCGATATTGGGGAATTTCCTCCAATACTGACGTTTCCGATATGAATTTTTTTAGTCTGTTTTCTCATAATAAAACTTATACACCAAAAAATCAGCAAAAAAAAGACCTCGTTTAAACGAGGACTCGAGGATAGAATTTGCGTTACGGAGTTTATAGAGGAGTTTTACATGTACTATAAGAAACGTGAATATAAAAAATTGCCCTAATGTGAAGAAATATTAATCAACAAGTTATTTGCTTTTTGGATTTTAATCGTTTAAACTCTTTATTGAAGCATATTGAGAGAGAATAATGAAAAAAATCAGATTAATTAAAAAGTTTTTTCCGTCAATTATTTTGTCGGTATTTTTCATAGTGCTTTTAGGCGGAGCTTGCAAGTCTTTTTCTGATAATGCACAAGTTTCTCAGGCAGATAAATCGGTTTCATTTGTGCATTTTACGGATGTTCACATTGATAATGTTGAACATCAGGCTAAAAAATCACGTATGTTAAAAGATTCCAAAAAACTTTTAAAGGATGGCATTTCTCAAGTCAATGAAATGGAAGACGTTGATTTAGCGGTTTTTTCCGGAGATTGTGCAAACAAGTCATTAACAGTTTTGTTCAGTAATTTTGCAAATATTGTAAATGGGCTTAAAATACCATGGTTTGCAACAATTGGAAATCATGAAAGTGCAGTAAATGGTGAAATTACAAAAGAAAATTTTGCCAGATTATTATCTGCTGTTAATAAAAATGTTAAAACAGCAAAACCATATTATGCCATCGTCCCTAAAAAAGGCTATTTGTTTCTGTTTTTAGATTCTACTTATCCTGAAAAAAATCCTTTTGGATATTTTGATAAAAATCAGCTTGATTGGCTGAATAATAAACTTTTTGAAAATGCTGATAAAAAAGTTATTATCATACAGCATCATCCGGCGATAGAGCCTTTTAAAAGTAAGGATCATTACATAATCAATGTAAATGAATTTTTGAATATTTTGGATAAGCATTCAAACGTAATTGCTGTTATTTCAGGTCATTATCATGCAAATAAAATAATTAACAGAAATAATGTGCTTCATATCAGCACGTCTGCATTGGTTGAGTATCCAAATTCTTTTAGAAAATTAAAAGTAACAGATGAAGCAAGCAAAATCAAGATAGAATCTAAAATTATCGAAACAAGACTAAAAAATATTCGGTCAGAAAGTCAAAAGAATTGCAAATCAGCTCCGCTGTTATTGGGCAAATCTGAAGACAGAGATTTTGTAATGTTTTTGGATAAAAAGTAGATTAATATATAATTCACTAAAATTTAAATAAATAAAATGTCATAAACCATGCCTTAAGATTGACAGCAAGCTTTTTTAAAGTATTATATATAATACGTCATGGTAATAGATGGGTTGGTCGTTTTAAATGTCATTATGGCTACGACTCCCGAAAATAGAAGGAAAAGGCAAATGTTAGCAATAATTGAAACAGGCGGAAAGCAATATCAGGCAACTGAAGGCAGATATATTACAGTTGAACTTATTGATGCAAAACAAGATGAACAAATAACTTTAGATAAAGTTGTAATGATTGTAAATGGCGAAAAATCGCTTGTAGGCACTCCTTATGTGGAAGGTGCAACAGTTAGTGCAAAAGTCCTTGAACATGGAAAAGATACAAAAGTTCTTGTTTATAAACAAAAACGCAAAAAAGGCTACAGGAAAAAACAAGGCCATAGACAACAATTTACAAAATTAATGATTGAAAGTATTGACTTTGCGGGAAAAGAAAAAGTAGTCGCAAAAGAAGAAAAAGCGGAAGACGTAAAAGTCGAAAAAAAATCTGTTGCTAAAAAAACAACAGCTAAAAAAATTGAAACTACAGCAACAGAAAAGAAAACAACAGCTAAAAAAGCTGAAGTAAAAGAAGAAAACGCAGAATAATAAGAAATTTGGAGAAATAAATTATGGCACATAAGAAGGGCGTAGGCTCATCAAAAAACGGTAGAGACAGTGAATCGCAACGTCTTGGTGTTAAAAAATTCGGTGGTGAATTCGTTAAAGCAGGAAATGTTTTAATTCGTCAAAGAGGAACTAAAGTTCATCCCGGAAATAATGTCGGAATCGGCAGCGATGATACATTATTTGCACTAACAGACGGTGTTGTAACATTTGAAAAACACAGAAGAACAAGAAAACAAGTAAGTGTTTATTCAGTATAAATTTACTAAGTAGTATAAAAACACGGGATTCAATTTCCGTGTTTTTTGTTGCTTGAATAATTTATTTTTAAACTTTGTAAATTTCATTGTAAAATTAACGGGAAAAATAGCAATATTTGGTTTTAGAAGTATTAATAAAAACATGATTGTAAGTGGAATAATATCTTCAATAAAAAAAATTACGCCAAAGAAATGGACAAAAGTACCGCCGGAATTGATGACAATTCCTATATTGAGCGGTTATCAGGTTTATGAAAATTATAATAAAGCTGACCAAGTCCAGAAAAATAAGGTTTTAACTAGAGATTTAACGGTATTGGGATTCACCTGTGCCGGAATACTTGGTACAGCTGTTTTGGCAGGAAAAATATTTTCAAAAAGCACCGGAAATTTGAAAGATAATATTGCAAAAATTGTTGGAGTCCCATTAGGCGGAGTAATTGGCGGGTTAACCGCAGGAACGGTAGCAGATAAATTTTTTCCCATTCAGTATCCGAATATTGAAGAAAAAGTTCAAGAAAAATTGGAAGAAAAATTAGAAGAATCTACATCTGCCGATAAAAAAAATAGTGAATCGGATTCGAAAAAAGAAAACAAAAAAAATATATTAAATATTGCAATGACCTGTTTGGGGGCATTGGGTGGAAATATTTTAGGAAATAAAATAATAGCTAAAAAACAAATATCTTTCCTTCCCGGTATGTTTTTAAATTTCGGAACTATTGCCGCAGGTGGCGTGGCAGGATTTTTTGCTTCAAAACCGTTGGAAAACAACAAAAATAAGTTTAAAACACCTGAAAATATCGATTTGGAAGTATTATTTAGCAGTTCATATACCGTTGTTAAAGGTGTTGATATAGCTCAAGCCAAAGGAGCTCAGGATAGAATTAAAAAAGGATTTTATGAAATTATAGCGGGAGTTATAGTCCCTACAGCATTAATTTTTCCCGTTGCTCAATTAATTAGTACTAAAAAAGTCAGTAAATTTAAAGAAAATGCGATTATGGTTCCTCTAACCATTGCCAGCGTTTATTTGGGTAGATTGGTCGGTGATTTTGTTAATAAAAAAGTTTCTGAAAAAGTTATTGACAAACAAATCTATAATAAAATACAAGATATACGTCAAAACTTAATTTTAACAAGCTTTTTGCACAATGACAAGAAAATCAGAGCTAAAGCGTCGGCTGATTTAGAAAAAATTATAAAAATTGAAAAAACTCTTGAAGAAGAAATGGAATCTGAAAAACATTAATTTTACCAAGGCTTAATATTTTGTTACATGCAAAAAGCATTGTTAGTATTGGCTTTTTGGCTTTTGTTTTTGTTTTTTTAATGAAAAAATAATTAAAATATTAAAGATTTTTTTAATCATATCCGATAGATATATTGTGGACAGAAAATAAAATAAGGTTTTGTAAATGAGTTTAGGTATCAACAATTTTAACAATGTATCTTATAAAAATGCTTTTGTTTCAGGTGCTGAATTAGAACAAGTATCACAACAGCTTTTTGCTGCTGCTTCTTCTACAAAAACTTCATCAGTAAAATCTTTTCCTTCTGTTTCTGCACAAAATGCTAACCTTGGTTTAATCAATGCTGATATTCAAACAATCAGACAAATTGCTGCAAATAAAGCCGGTTTAGATGTTAATCTTTCTACAAATGCTCTTTCTACAATTGAAATGTTAAAATCACAAGCTGCTCAAAATTTATTTTCATCAGTTGTAAAAACAGTTGACGGTAAACTTCATGTTCCAAATGAAATGGCTGAAAAAGTTAATTTAAAAGAAGTTTTTTCAGTAAAAACGAAACCTGAATTATTCAATATTGCAGATATGGACAAAGATAGAAAAGGCTCAAATCCTTTTGTATTCGTTGCTTCCGGTAAAGAAGAAAAAACAGAAGAAATTGAAAGTTTAAATATATTTGCATAATTTAAAAATTTTACAAAACCATCAAGCGCCGACCAATGTTCACACAGGTCGGCTTTTTTTAGTTTTTATCATTTAATTGGAAAATGCTTTTTCTAACTCAGGCATAATGCTTTTATGAGTCATTTCAAATGTTACTGGAGTAATTGATACATGATTTTCACGAATAGCTGCAATATCGGTTCCATTCTCTTCGCTAGCGCTTATTATTTCGCCTGCCATCCAGTAATAAATTTTTCCTCGAGGATCAATTCTTTTTTCGTATGTATCTGTAAACATTCTTGTTCCAAGTCTTGTTATTTGAACGCCAAGAATATCGCTGCTGTCTATTCCGGGAACATTTATGTTTAAA
>JAQUYY010000065.1 GCA_028691575.1 Candidatus Gastranaerophilales bacterium | reverse complement strand
ATGATGAACAGATTGAAAAAAAATTATATTTGCTTGCGATATATTCAAAATCCAGGATTAGTTTTGGCAGCAAAGCAGTTGAAGATTATCCGGTTGGCTCTGCAAAAGAAAATGTAGCAAAATTGGTAGATAAATTTGAAGAAACTCCATATTCATTTAAAAGAATTGATGCAGGGAAGTGCTCAGAAGGGCAGTAATTCTCTATAGTTAAACATGCGATTAGGGCGGAAATTTGGATAATATGTTTTAAGCTTAAAATAGATGCTTTAATTCAGAGAAATGTCAAAGTTAGTAAAATGCAGTTGCTATAAAATAAACTCAAAAAAGAGGAAAGCTTAAAGTAGCCTTCCTCTTTTGTTGCTTCCACGAGCTTTATATGTTTTCTATGAATATGGATCAAAAACTGTGTCTATAATGTGGACTTTTCCGTTTTTGGTGTTGATGTTTGGTGCTATAATATTAGAGCTGCCGATTCTCAACCAGTTTCCACATTTGTTGACATCATATTCACAGCAGTTTAAGTTTGTTAAACGTTGTTGTTCGCATATGCAATTAGCATTTTGATTCCCGGGTGCCATGTGCATTAACACGAACTGCTGAAGTTGATCTTTGTTTTCAGGTCTTTTTAAGTAAGCAAGTGTGTCTTGGTTCATTCTTGCAATAGCATCGTTTGTAGGTGCAAAAACTGTATAGTTTCCATTGTCTACTTTTGGTTTAAGACCTGATACTTTGATAAGTTTTTCAAATTCGTTTAACTGTTTTTCTTTTGCAATTACGCCAAAATTTGTGCGTTTAGTTGATTTTGTGTAATTTACAATTCCTGCTTCTGTATTCATATGGCTGCAAGGATCGCAAGGGTCGCATTGTTCACATGGGTCATATGATGTGCAAGGACATAAAGCAAAAGAGGGCAAGGTCATTGCAGCAAATATTGCTGAGATGACTCCGATAATTATCTGCCTTTTCATACTACCTCCTTTAAAGAATTTATAGTAACAATCAAATTATTGCAGATTATCCACTTGTTTTAATTCTCTGAAAAGGTTGTATTTTACCCGTTTATATTGTCGAATCGGGCAATAGAAAAATGCTTAATTTTTATAAGGAATCCAATTTTTTTAGTAGGTATTCAATTTTAATATAAGCATTATTTAGTGCCAAATCTACGTCTTTGTCATTGGTATAAACACTCTGGTTTGAAATTAATATGTATTTTTTTTCGATAGAATATTTTTGCCAGTTTTCTAAAACCGCATCTAATTCATCCGCTAGAGTTATAAGTTCTTTATAAGAAGAATATTCGCTTTCTTTTTTATCTTTGTAATTATAAATGAGATTGTTTGTCAAAAATTTTAATGAATTTAAATTAGCAGAAAACATTTGCACGTCGCCGTTTTCATTAATTATTTGTTTAAGATTTTCAAGTATTTTTACTGCTTTTGTCATATCTTGCTCATAAAGTGTAGGTTTTTTTTTCCTTAAAATAATTCTTTTGTATTCATCCGGGATATCTTCGGGGGCAAGAGGTTTAAATTCGACAGTTTTTTCTTTAATTTCCTCTTGAAAAGGTTGTCCTATTTTGGGTAATTCTCCAACATAACCTGCCCCATTTGTTAATGTGATAATTGAAAGTATTAATATCGGATTAATCAAGTTGTACATAATTATTTATTATAAACTAATTTCTTAATATTAGTAAGCCTTATCTTTAAATTTATGCTAAAATCATTTATGTAAAGATAAAGAAGAAAAAGAAAATATATCAAATGGTACAAAAAGTGTTTCTAGGAATAGATGTCGGCTCGGTTACAACTAAGCTGGCTATAGTAGATGAAAATAACAAATGTATTGACAGCACCATGCTAAGGACTTCAGGAAAGCCTGTTATTGCTGTGCAACAAGGCATGAAAAATATTCTTGAGCAAGCAAAGTCAGAGTATGAAATTCTTGGTGTCGGGACAACCGGCAGTGGTCGTCATCTTGCTGCTGCTCTTACCGGAGCTGATGTTGTTAAAAATGAAATTACAGCTCATGCTGTGGCGGCAAGTATTTATGTCCCTGATGTACAGACTATATTAGAAATCGGCGGACAAGACAGCAAAATTATAATTTTAAAAGACGGCATAGTAACTGATTTTGCCATGAATACCGTATGTGCAGCAGGTACCGGAAGTTTTCTTGATCAGCAGGCAAGCCGGTTAAATGTTCCGATTGAAGAATTTGGATCAACAGCATTAAAATCAACTTCGCCTGCAAGAATAGCGGGAAGATGCGGAGTTTTTGCAGAAAGTGATTTAATTCACAAACAACAATTGGGTTATCCGCTAGAAGACCTATTGTATGGCTTATGCCAGGCTCTTGTAAGAAATTATTTAAGCAATTTAGCGTTGGGCAAAGATTTGCATCCGACTATCGTTTTTCAAGGCGGTGTTGCTACAAATTCGGGCATGGTAAAAGCATTTGAAGAAGCACTTAACCAAAAAATTATTGTGCCTGAACATCACCAAACAATGGGTGCGATAGGTGCAGCATTATTGGCTCTTGAAAATTATCAATATACAGGCAATAAATCCACATTTAAAGGGTGGAGTATAAGCAGGCTTAATTTTTCTTCAATAACAAATGAATGTAAAAATTGTTCTAATAATTGTGAGATAATTACAATTGTAGAAGGTGAGGTTGATAATAAAAACGTTCAATCTCCAAAAGATGTCAAAGGTAACGTAATCGCCAGATGGGGCGGGACTTGTGGAAAGTGGGACCTTGTATAGCGTTAAAAAATAATCATGAAAAGGAGAATAAATCATGATTTTTCCAAAATTACAAATTAGCGAAAATTTAGAAGTGTTAGTCCCCATTATTCAAGGGGGGATGGCTATTCGGGTAAGCAGAGCTCCGTTAGCTGCTGCTGTTGCAAACATGGGCGGCATTGGTGTTATTGCGGCATCAGGTCTTAGAGAAAAAGAACTTAGAGAACAAATTCGTTTGGCTAGAAAACTTCAATTAAATAAAAAAGGTGCTATTGCCGTAAATATTATGTTTGCAGCTAGTGAATTTAATATGCTTGTAAATGTTTCTATTGAGGAAGGTATCGACCTTATAATTACAGGAGCAGGCTTTTCAAGAGATATTTTTGCGATGGGAAAAGAAGGAAATGTTCCGATTTTTCCGATTGTCAGCTCCGCTAAATTAGCAAAAATTTCAAAAAAATTAGGAGCTAGCGGCATTATAGTAGAAAGCGGTGAAGCCGGCGGACATTTGGGAACAGATTTATCCATTAATGAATTAATTCCTGATATTAAAGATGCCCTAAACTCAGTTCCTGATCAAAAAGATTATGAAATTCCTTTGATTGCAGCAGGTGGTATAACTTCCGGCATGGATATTATAAATATTTTAAGAAAAGGCGCTAATGGTGTTCAAATGGCTACCAGATTTGTTTTGAGCAAAGAATGTGACGTAAGCGATGTTTTTAAAAAAGTTTATTTAAATATTGCAAATCTTGATATGACACTTATTAACAGTCCCGTTGGGATGAAAGCCCGTTCAATCATTACCCCTCTTGTTGAAAGAATAATGAACGGAACTCAGGAAAAACCTGATAAATGTATAAAATGTTTGAAAAATTGTTCTCAGTCTTTTTGTATTATAAAAGCTCTTGATTTGGCAAGAAGAGGTGATTTTGAGAACGGTTTATTTTTTGTCGGTGAAAACATAGCCAAATACAAAGAAATTCTTTCCGTAAAAGAAATATTTGAAAAATTTCAAACTGAAGCAGCTAAATATGTTGAAGAATGCGGAAAATTTTTAAAAGTGTAATTAACTCGAATTGTTAAAGAGATTAAACAATTATATAAGTGAATTTAGGAATTCTTACAATTTATCATCAGCGATAAACACTTTTAGAATTTTCTTTTTCTAAAGCAAACATCTAGCCCAAAAAGTAACAATCATGGCAGATTCACTTCCATCTACCCAGCATAAATATGAAAAATAAAAGAAACAATCCGAAAGAAAACATTAAATTCAAAAGTGTTTAGAAGCCTATGAAAATTGTGTTGAATTAAAACTCGAAAAACGAAGTGGTTAGTTTTAATTCTGCGGCAAGGTTTAAAGAATATTTTGCAATTTGGGTTAAATAATAAATCTTTCAGATGATGCTTAAAACTTCAAATTCCTTTAAACTGTAATTAAAAGAGTTTTTGGAGGTTATTATGAAAAAATTTTCATCAAATGAAAAAAATCCTCTGTTATTTTTAGTTGAAAATCAGCATCCGTTAATGTTCCAAGGGATTTTGCTTGTAACTATCAGCTTGATTTCTTTATATATTTATATGTTTACTCAATTTTAGATAAAATTTATGATTTATTTAAAATTTTCATTTTACAGTTTGAGCAATCAAATTCAAGCTTGAATGTTTTTCCTTTTTCATCAATTAAATATAAACTTTCATTGTTTTTTGTATTTTTTGAACACATATTAAAGACGTATTTTAAACAATATTTTGTTTCCATCAATTCTTTATTTGCAAAATCTTGAGTTTTTTCAATAGCATACTCGATAACTTTTGATTGATGCCTGTTATAAAATTCTTCAGCTTTAGAATTATAGATATTTGCTTTGTAGTTTAATTCTTTTTCCGGGTATGCATAGTTATTTTTGATAATCTTTGAAATATTGGGCTGATATTTTTTTAATCTTAAATTAATTAAATTTGTAACCAAATTTCTTCTTATTTCATTTAATATTTTGATGGGAATAAAATATACTTTACTACCGTTGAGAATAATATCATTTGCGACAAATTCGCTTTCACCAAGTTTTGAAAGCTGTTTTTTGTAAGTTTCGATTGTATTTTTAGGATTATTTGCGTAATCAAAATTATTTTTAATTGATTCTTCAACAATATTTTTATCTTCATCGGTTAGCTTGAAAACGATATTTTCTTCATCACTTGTAATTTCAATATTTACGGATATTTTTCTTTGAATTGAAGTGTTTTTAAGCATTTTGGCAAATAATAAGTCAGAATTTCTGTATATAAAGGTATTAGCGGAAATTCCATCCATAGATGCAGGATAAATTTTATCTTCTACGGTTTTTGAAATTAGCGTGCCTTTTAGATTTTGCTCATTATCAAAAAAACAAATTCCATCACCATTGTTTAATTTTTTATCTGATTTAATTGTAAAAAAACTTTTATCGACAATTTTAATTTTTCCAATAGGCTCACCTGTTGATTTTGGAGTGTCAATTGATTCTATATTCTTTTGCCGACCATTTATAAAATAAGTTGTATAGCCTCTATTAAAAGTCTTATAGGGGTTTGTGGCAAAATCAATATAATTTTTTCCTGAGGATGCTTTAACAAAATTTGTATTTAAAATTGAATTATCGATTTTTTGTCTGTAAAAACTGACTATATTTTTAATATAATTTTCATCTTTTAACCGCCCTTCAATTTTAAAAGAAGTAATACCTGCTTGTAGTAGGTCATTAATATTTTCAGACAGATTAAAGTCTTTTAATGAAAGTAAATGTTTATTTTTTGCAATTATTTTTCCGGAAGATGTTTTTAAAGAATATTTTTTTCTGCAAGGTTGAGCACATTGTCCACGATTTCCGCTTCTGCCGCCGATAAAATGACTTAAATAGCATTGACCGCTGTAACTTACACATAGTGAGCCATGAATAAATGATTCCAACTCGATATTTGTATTTTTTCTTATTTCGGCAATTTCACTTAAGCTCAATTCTCGAGGAAGAATGACTCTTTTTAACCCGATTTTTTCAAAAAATTTGATTTTATCAATATCAACATTATGACATTGTGTACTGGCATGAATTTCTATTGAAGGTAAATCCAATTCTAAAATTCCCATATCTTGAATTATTATTGCATCTGCTTTTATTTTGTATAAATCATTAATTAGTTCCGCAGCTTCTAAAAGTTCGTCATCTGTAAGTATAGTGTTGATTGTAACGTAGACTTTCGCATTAAATTTATGAGCATAATTTATCAGTTTTTTAATATCATGCAAATCATTTACTGCTGAAGCTCTTGCTCCAAAATTGCTTGCCCCTATATAAACAGCATCTGCACCACAATTTATGGCACTTATGCCACATTCAATATTTTTAGCGGGAGCTAATAATTCTACTTTTATTTGTTTTATAGTCATTTCAATTTAATAATTTATTCATTCAAATTGAATTATAGCACAATTTCAACGTTTTTTACTTGGTTCAGGGATTATTCTGATAACCAAAATAAAAGTAAAAATACAGATTAAACACAATATTGCATATAGCATATATTCTAATTCCAAAAACACGGCTATTCTCCAGTTGGGACTATGCTAACAGTATAATGGCTTATTGCTTTGTTTTCATTAGAAAATAGGAGTATATTTTATTGTTATTTATATCTTTTTTTATGATATTATTATGAATAATACTTAAAAAATTGGAGATAAAAATGGTACATTTTTTTCAACTAGTTCAAATTACAAGCGGCGCATTATTAGTTTTGCTTATATTGCTTCATTCGCCAAAAGGTGATGGTTTAGCTTCAATTGGCGGCTCTTCGCAACTTTTTTCAAGTCAAAAAGGTGTTGAGGCAGGTTTAAATAAATTAACAATGTGGATAGCTATAATATTTGGCGTGGTTTCACTTTTATTAGGATTTAATATTATCAGATAAAAGAAAAGCAAGTTTTTAAGCTTGCTTTTCTTAAATTAAGATTTGATATTTTTTAAGATTCCAAATTTTTTGCTATTGAGAATAATTGAGATTTAAAATCTTCACCATTATTCTCTTTTACGGATTTTTCAATTCTTTCATTAAAAGCCAATGCTTCTTCATTGCTTATAGTGCCATCGCATTTGCTTAAATTCAATTCGCCATTTTCATCAATGTATGCACCGTCTGCCATAAGTGTTACCGCTGTCATTTCTGTTATATCAATTTTCCCGTCGCCTTTTATATTTTTGCCGCCAAGGACATCAAACATTTTTACACTTTCTTTTGTGCTGACAACATCAAGATTTTCCTTTTTATAATATTCTTGCATTGTAGGAATTTTTTGGTTATCTATTTCTTTAGACTTTAATTCTGAAACAGAAAGTTCTCCATCTTTGTCATTCCAAAATCCAATCGGATTTTTATCCAAAAAATTAATATGTGCTTCCGAAAGTTCTTTAGCTCCATCGACAAGATTTTCCCCGTCGCTGTATTTAATTCCGCCATTATATTGCGCATGATCTTTATTTATTAAATTATAAGTCCAATCATCTTTTGTATTAGCTTTTGCAAAAATGTTATCTGTGCCGACTTTTTCAAGAGTTGAATTTACTTTATCTGCTAATTTTGCATAAGGTTCTTCAACCCCTGTTTCATCAGGACTAGTAAGTAATCTATTGTAATAAACATAATCTCCTAAAAGACGAGATTCTTTAATTGTTGGTGAAATTGCTGTATGTTGATTAAGAGCTTCTGCGAGTGTCCCTTCATCAGCTAAACTGGCATAACTTTTTTTCTCAGAACCTTTTGTTGCTGCATAATGTAAAATAGGCATCGATTCTAAATAATATTCACTCATAATAAATTTCCTCTATCTCTCTTCAAATAAAATATATTTCATGAATATATAAAAACGATAGATTCTTTATAATTGCCTATTTCTATTTTACGGAGTTAATATTCGTTAACAAAAAGAGGAGATAAATTAATATCTCCTCTTTATTTATTTTACTTGGATGAATTATATCATTTGCAATTCTTCTTGCTGTTGAGGCAATTTGCCTTTTTGAACAGGAAGGTAAGCACGATAATCAATTTCATCAAAAGGATTATCTATGCTTTTGAGTTCATTAACATAATCCATATTGATTGTGTTATTTTCAATCATATTAGCAAGTTTTTCAAATCTTTCTTGATGCTCTCTGAATCTTTCAGCAGCATAGTCTCTAGCCTGCCAAGTTGTAATTAAGAAAGGCCAATCACTGCTTTGAAGCAATAAAATTTCTCTTGCTAATTGGTTTAATGCTTTGTGCATATTTTTATCTTGAGGAATGGATTTGTAATTAGCTGCAATATTTTCCATTCTTTTTTCGGCAGCATGAATTATAGGCCACATCCACTCTGTATGGTGATTTTGCCATACCCAGAAATGTCCGCCTTGTCCCCAAGAACTTTCAGGGATAGAAATAGCATTTTTAGGCGGATGTTTTTCTAAGTATTCAGCAGCCGTATTTCTATCAATGTTAGGTTGGTGATTATTCATTTTTCTAATAACCTGTTTAATGAATTCAACACCTTCAAACCACCAGTGACCGAACAATTCTGTATCGAAAGATACCATTACCAATCCTTCTTCACCTGTTGCATTTTTATGATCATTCATTAAATGATAAAGTAAATTTACATAATGATCGGAATTTTCATTGATTCTAGACATCGCTAATACCGGGTCATAAAGCATTTTTTCGCCCAAATCGGTTGTTGGACTTGTGATTCTCCAGTAATTCATGCCGGAATTTTCATCTTTTTTATGAAATTCTCGATAGCATCCGTCGCCGGGATAACCGTCAGCAGCAGACCATACTTGGAAACCTGCTCTGTCATTTCTTCCCATAACAGCAACTTGTGCTTCAGGAAGCCAGTATGCTTCATAAGTTGTCAAACCTG
>JAQUYY010000064.1 GCA_028691575.1 Candidatus Gastranaerophilales bacterium | reverse complement strand
GCGGAGAAGAATCCGGCGGTTTAAGCATTGGCGGACATATTCCTGAAAAAGACGGAATTCTTGCCAATTTGCTTATTCTTGAAGCTCTTGCATACGAACAAAAACCTTTATGCCGATTAACAGAAGAATTACATCAAGAAATCGGCATAAATTATATAAATCACAGAATTGATTTGAAACTTACAAACGATTTAAAAGAAACTGCGATGAAATTTTTTAAGGAAAATACTCCAAAATCCATCGGAAATATTACAGTAAAAAACATAAAAACAATTGACGGAATAAAAATATATTTTGAGGACGAAAGTTGGATGCTGATTCGTCCCAGCGGAACAGAACCTCTGTTAAGAATTTATTTTGAAACAAATGAGCAAAATAAATTAGACAATTTTATAAACGATACAAAAAAGATAATCTCTAAATTTTAACGCATATTTAAAAAAGAATGTTTTAAATTATTTTTAAGTATACTTATACTTTTTTGATATTCATCATCTAAATCTTCATTAATCAACTTATTATATTCATTTGATATAGCGTTCAACCTACTAATCAGCAGAAATTTGCCAAATTGAACATTAGAATCTTTAATTATTTTTCTTGCTCTATTACTTTTTAAATCCATTCAAAGCCCTCTTTTAAAAATTTTCTCCACTCTTATATAAAAACATCCGCTATATAAATTTTTCATAAAAAATATATACTGTTGCAGTTCGTTACAAACAGATTTGTTTATAAAAAACATTTTTGGTATGCTATTCAAAAGAGGCTTGAATTATGAAAGATTTAAAAAATTCACTAAAAAAATTAAAACAAGAATCTTTATTTAGAGAAATAAAAAATATTAATTCAAAAACAGGTAAATATATCTGTATTGAAGGTAAAAATTTTCTCAATTTATCCTCCAATAATTACTTGAATTTTGCGGATAATACTGATTTTGTTAAAGAATTTCTTGAACATATAAAATCAAAAACAAGTGAAGTATCTTTTGGAAGTGCATCAGCAAGGCTTTTAACAGGAAATTTGCCTGTATATGACAGGTTAGAGTCGCTTATAGCAAATTTATTCAATAAAGAAAAATGCTTGTTGTTTAATAGCGGTTATCACGCTAATGTTGGTATAGTTTCTTCTCTATTAAAAAAAGGTGATGCTATTTTTTGCGACAAATTAAATCATGCCAGCATTATAGATGGAATGAAATTGGGCGATGGTGATTTTTTCAGGTACAAGCATTTTGATTATGAAGATTTAGAATACAAATTAGAAAAATATTCAAACAAATACAAAAACATTTATATCATCACTGAGAGTGTTTTTAGCATGGATGGTGATATTGCCGACCTGAAAAAAATAGTTGAAATTAAGAAAAAATATAACGCCACTTTAATAGTCGATGAAGCTCATGCCTTTGGGGTTTTCGGAAAAAATGGCTTAGGAATATGTGAGCAAGAAAATATTCTCAATGAAGTTGACATCATAATAGCTACTTTTGGCAAATCCATTGGCGGAGTAGGCGCATTTGCGGTTGCGACAGCCGATATAATCAATTATTTTATTAATACTTCTCGCTCTTTTATTTTCTCTACTGCAATAGCTCCTGTTAATATATTGTGGAATGAGTGGATTATCGAAAATAAACTACCCGAAACGCTTACATCAAGGCAAAACATGCTACAAACTGCTGATAAATTCAGAAATTTACTGACTGACAATGGTTTTGAAACGAGAGGAGAGAGTCAAATTGTTCCTGTTATAATTGGCAACAATGAAGATACGATGAAAATGGCCGATAATCTTCAACAATATGGATATTGGGCATTGCCGATAAGACCTCCTACTGTTCCTAAAAATACTTCAAGATTAAGGTTTTCATTAACAACTGATATTAATATTGCTGATATTGAGGGTATTTCAACTATTTTGAGGCAAGAGTAAATGAATTATGTATGGTTACATAAAAACGGTAAAAATGAACTGATTTTGTTCTTCAACGGTTGGGGAATGGATGAAAATGTTGTAAGACACTTGAATTCAAACAATTATGATGTTTTAACAGTATATGATTATGCAAATTTGAAAAATTTTGATAAAATCAAAAATATTATTACAGATTATCAAGATATAACTATAATTGCCTGGTCTATGGGCGTTTGGGCTGCTGCTAAACTTGCCGATTATTTGCCCGAGCTAAAAACAGCAATCGCAATAAACGGAACATTAAAGCCTATTGACGATAATTTTGGGATACCGTCCGCTATTTATCAAGGAACTTTAGATAATTTGTCAGAAGCAATCAGAGACAAGTTTTTCAGAAGAATGTTTATAAAAAAAGAGGAATTTAACAAATTCTTGCTAAATTCCTCCAATCGAAATATTGATAATCAAAAAGAAGAATTGACAAAACTTCAAGGGATTGTTTTGGCTCAACAAAAAGAATTAAAAAATATTTATAATAAAGTTTTTATCGCTGACAAAGATAAAATCATTCCAACTGATAACCAAAAAGCTTTTTGGGCTGATAAAGCTGATATTATTGAAATCGAATCCGGGCATTATCCCTTTTGTAATTGGCAAAGTTGGGATGAAATAATTTCATAATTCAAATTCAAATATAAATGACCTCATTTTGTTTAATTTAATACATAAAAATAACAAGGTAAGTGAATTTAGGAATTCAAGCAATTTATCATTAGCGATAAACACTTTTTGAAATTTCTTTTTCAAAAGCAAAAACCCAACCTAAACATCAATAAACATGGCAAATTTACTTCCATCTGCCCAACATAAATATAAAAATTATAAGCATAAATCAAAAAGAAATATAAATTCAAAAGTGTTTAGAGGCCTATGAAAATTGCGTAGGATTCTTTAATGAACGGCAAAAGCCATAGCAGAATTAAAACTCGAAAAACGAATTGGTTAGTTTTAATTCTGCGACAATGACTGAAATATATTTGTTAATTCGAGTTAAATAGCAATTTTATATATCTTTAGAGTTTATATACATTGTAATTTGTTTAATCTATCCTAATTTAAAGTCATGAAAGGGGTTGTTTGTGCAAGGACAAACTATTATTGAAAAATCACAAAATTCTGCTTCAAATGCGTTTAATACTAGCGTTTTATCAAGATTTAAAGATATCGTAGAAAATGACAAAAATCATGAAAAATCTTTATTTCTAAATATAAAAGAAGATTTTTTGCATAAAATCACAAAAAGAGTGGCTCTGCGACCTTCAAAACCTATAACACTTGGCGTTGCAGGACTTTCCGCATCAGGCAAGACGACTTTTGTTAATAATCTTGTATCTTCACTACAAAAAATGCAAAACAATGTAGTTACTGTTGTTACCTGTGACAATTATTTTATTGACACAGCAGAAGAATTAAAACAAGCAGGGAGCTTTCAGGGGCTTTTGGATAGAGGATTTAATTTTGATATTCCAGATGCTCTCGATTTAGACTTATTGAAATCTCATATTAAAAATTTAGTAGAAAAAAGAGAAATTTGCTGTCCAAAATACAATTTTATAACCTGTGAAAGCAAGCAAGATGGAGAAATTAAACGACCTGCTCCTTTAATAATAGTAGAAGGTTTATTTACTCTAAATCCAAAATTAAGAGATATTTTTGATATCGGGGTTTATGTTCAAGCACCATCCGAGATTATTAAACAAAGATGGTATATTAGAGCTGAATCACGTGGAAAAACAGGTTCAGCAGCTGATGAATGGTTTAAAAAAACAATGAAAGAAGCACAAACTCATATTAAACCAACTGAAAATAGCTCAGACATAACAGTTAACGGATTAGTTCATCCTGAGTATATTGAAAAAGTTGCAACCGAATTTTTTAATATTTTTTAACCGCTGATTGTTTAATATGCCATACCATTGTGAAAAAGCTAAATCGAGCTTATAAATCAATCCTTTAACTGCTCAAATATAACTATGCTGTTTGGCGGCAAATCTATTTTGGGACAAGTTTTTCCGTCCGAGGCTATTTCATTATTGTGATTTACATACACACCATTTCCACCGTATTTCTCGTCATTACTATTAACGGATTCTATCCAAATACCGTTAGGTAATGGAGAAAAAGTCTGATAATCCTTATAAGCATTATTACTAAAATTCATATATGCAATAACTTGATTTTCTCCGGTATTAAATCTTTTTATACCTAATACTTTGCTATAATCATCAATGTGAAAAGTCATTTCATCTAATTTTTCCATCAAATGAGGAGTTTTAAGCGAATTATTTCTCTTCGTTAAATCCCTCAAATCCCTTGTAAAATCAAGGATGCCTCTGATTTTATGAATTTGTGGATCGAGTTTTGATTCATTTATTGCACCTTGAATAGAATATCCTTTTTCTCTATCAAGAAACGGCTCATCATAGGCTTGTTTTCTGAAAAATTTAAACGGATTTATTTCACCATACTCATCACCTTGATGAATCATTTTACTTCCCGGAGCCATAAATACAGCGCCTAAGCCAAGTTTATGCTTGGAAACAGCTTTATCAACAACTTGTGCAAATTCATCTTTTTTAATATTTTTTAACCCTGCTTTCTTCAGCATTTCAGAATAATCTTCTTCAAATTTTTGAGGTTCAAAAAGATAAACTTCTGTTAAAGCATGAACTCCATCTAAAATCTGTTGTCTTTCTTTACTGCCAATAATTTGATGTTCAGACCTATCAAATACATTTAAATCAATACACATAATTTTTATTATCAATCTGCCGATATCATTTCCGATTTCATCATGGCTCATCATGTACTTTGTTCCGCCAATATCTTTAAAAGAATTTGCTAATGTAGTCATTATAGGCGAATAGCCCATAACTTCTTTATTAATCAAATTTGCTTCCAGCGCATGGCTGAACGCAAAATCCCAATGCTCGTTCCCACCTATATTATATAAACTTGCATTGTTTTCTTCGAGTTTTTTAATAGATTCACAATGATCATCAAGAGAATTATAGCAAAGCTCATTTCCTTCAAGAGGACGGGTCAACCCATCTTCTACCCTATGATCTTCCCAGTGTATAACGGTATGAGGAGAATGATATCTTAATTCTTCAGCAATTTGTTTCATAGTAAAATTTGATTTCATTTCAGGGGTTTGATCAAATCTTAAAAAATCCATATGAAAATTATCTGTCCAATATAAAGGCATATTTACAACAAAATCTCTGACTTTTGACCTTACATTGATATCCTTATCCTCAGTATTAAAGCAAATGCCGCCCCACTGTCCCGGTATATCATAGCGACCTAGCTTTACAATAGAATTTCCTGATAATTCTTCAGAGTTTGTTATATTTAATTCTTCTGCATCATTTAAAGTCGGACCTGATAAGAACATATGGCTTGGAACTATATCTAAACCTACATTTATTCCTAACTTATGACAATGATTAACCAATTCTTTCAAATCATTTGTGCGTTTAATTGCATCGTCTTTATTTTTACCGCCAATATACCTTGTCACAGAGTACTTATCGACTCCATCATATCCCCAATTTGAGTCATACGTCCCCTCTACCGGCATCAAAAGAATAGAATTAAATATTCCTTCTTTTTTTATCTTATCAATTTCAAAAATCAAACTCTTTATCGAGCCCTCTTCGGTTGCTGTCGGAATATTTATTTGTTTGGCTATAAGATTATATGGAGATAAAAATTTATGATTATCTCCGGCTATATCCGATAATTTAAAGGCATTCAACGTAGCTTTATCAAAAACAGAGAGGTTACTTACTTTTCTGTGGTCTTGACCTTTAACCCAATTATTGTCTGACCACTTAAATTCGTCATTATTATAAACCTGTGACCAGCTGAAAATATGCTTTTGAGCTTTAGAGAAAGGATCTTTGACTGAACAAATTGTATTATTATCTTTGTCCTTTAAAATATACCTATACATTGCATTCTGGTAAGGAACTTTTATAACAGCCTGAAATGTTCCGTTACCGTCAACAGGCTGCATTTCCACGAATTTTGATTTTTCATCTTCTGCTTTAGCATCAATATGCCATTTTGTAGCCCAATCATCTGTTTGTCTTAAATTTTTTTCCTTGGCTGTTTTTTTATCTAATTCAACAATATCAACAGGATTTCTTAACTCGACTACAACTTTATCAATATATGGAGCCCATAGCTTGAATTTTAACATTTGAGAACCATCTTCGGATGAAGACAAAATATTAGCTCCCCAGCTTCGATGCTCTTCTGTTTTTTTGCCAAAAGACAAAGTACTAGGACTAATTTGATGAATATTTAACTTGTTTAAATCAAAAGAAGGTTTATTTTCAGGTAAAAAAAAGATAGTTTTATCAGCATTTTTGCTCTGATTTTTTTTCAACACAGATATTTTTTTATTCGGCAAAAATTTATCTTGCGATAATTCCAGAACAGATATATTCATTTTTTACCCCTAGACACAGCTGAATTTAAATACAAGATATGAAAATCTCAAAACTTGTTAGTTTCCACATAAAATATTATAAAAAATTTACATTAAAAGTAAAATATATTAAAATAGCGTATTGTTTTTTCTCAACAATCTTTTTTGTCATATAATTAAATAAGGAAAAATACAAATTAATAGAGGCAAAAATGAAACAAAAACTTGAAGATATAAAAAATTCTGCTCTTCAAAGCATCGATTGTGCGCAAACTTTAGAGCAAATTGAAGAATTAAAAATACAATTTTTAGGAAGAAAAAGCGAATTAAACAATATTAGAAAAAGTGTCAAAGACCTTTCTGTCGAAGATAGACCGATAATAGGACAAATGGCAAATACTATTTCTAATGAAATTTCCGAAAAAATAAGTCAAAAGTTAGAAGATTTTAATAGAAAAGCAATTAACGAAAAATTAGAGAAAGAAAAAATTGACATAACATTGCCGGGAACCGCTATTCCTTACGGTACGGTACATCCTTTGACTTCAACGATTAACGAAATTGTGGAAATTTTTCAGGGTATGGGGTTTTCTCTTACCGAAAACAAAAATTCTCCTGAAGTTGAAACGGAGCATTATAATTTTGATTTGTTAAATTTTCCTCCCGATCATCCTGCAAAAGATATGCAAGATACTTTTTACACAACACTTGCGCCAAATGTGGTTTTAAGAAGTCAAACATCTAATTCGCAAGTCAGGACAATGGAAATCCAAAAACCGCCGATAAGAATTATCAGCCCCGGCAGGGTTTATCGCTCAGAGGCTGTGAGCAGCAGAAAAAACAACCTTTTCCATCAAGTTGAAGGACTTATTGTTGATAAAGACATTACTTTTGCAGATTTAAAAGGTGTTTTAAATGAATTTACAAGAATTTTCTTCGGACAAGCAAGACCTACAAAATTTAGAAACAGTTTTTTCCCTTTTACAGAGCCGAGTGCAGAAATTGACGTTCAATGTATAATGTGTGAAGGCAAGGGATGCCGTACATGTTCGGGTACAGGCTGGCTTGAAATCCTTGGAGCAGGCATGGTTGATCCTAATGTACTTATTGGTGTCGGCATTGATCCTGAAGAATATACGGGCTTTGCATTTGGCATGGGAGTTGAAAGACTAGCTATGCTTAAGTATGCAATTAATGACATTCGATTATTCTTTAATAATGATGTCAGATTTTTAAAACAGTTTTAGTTTTTTAATCATCTTGAAATCATTTCGGGATATTAAAAAGATTTTAGTTTGAATTTAAAAAGTAAGGAAAATAAAATGCAGGTTTCAATAGAGTGGCTTAATGAATTAGTTGATTTAAAAGGGATTACTCCGGAACAAATTGCTCATGAATTGACTATGAGCGGTTTAGAAGTAGAAGAAACAGAAAAAATCGGCGCTAAGTTTACAAACATAGTTGTTGCTGAAATTATAGAAATGCGCCAACACCCTGATGCCGATAAATTAAGGTTAGTAACTGTTTTTAACGGTACAGAAACAAAAGAAGTTGTTTGCGGTGCTCAAAACATTGAAGTCGGTCAAATTGTGCCATATGCAAGTATCGGTTCAAAAGTTCTTGATAGAAAAACAGGGGAACAGTTTGAGCTTAAACCGGTTAAAATTCGTGGTGTAGAATCTCAAGGAATGCTGTGTTCTGCTGATGAATTGGGGCTAAAAACTTCTGATTATCAAGAAGATGACGGTATTTTGATTTTAAACAGATTTTTGGGAAACCTAAAACCCGGTCAAGATGTAAAAGAAGTTTTAAATATTAATGAAGATACAATTCTACACGTTGCTCCGACTGCGAATAGAGGCGATCAAATGTCTGTTGTCGGCATAGCAAGGGAGTTATCATCTATTTTTAATAGAAAAATGAATTTTTCACACTTACAAGATTTAACTAATCAAAAAGCTGATTTCGATGTTGAAATAATAGATGAAGATACTTGCAAATACTACTCAATAGGCGTTTTGAAAGATGTAAAAATCAAAAAATCTCCTGATTGGATGGTAAGACGACTTCAAGCCTGTGGAGTTAGAAGCATAAGTAACATTGTAGATATTACAAACTATGTAATGCTAGAATACGGACAGCCTTTGCACTCTTTTGATCTTGATAAGCTAGAAGGGAACTACCTTTGCGTAAGAAGAGCAAAAGAAGGTGAAAAAATTGTAACTCTTGATGGGGTTGAACGTAACCTAAACAATGACAGCGTTTTAATTGCTAATAAAAAAGAAGGACTCTGTGTAGCAGGTGTTTTCGGAGGAGAAAATTCCGAAATTGATGATAATACAGTAAATATAGCATTAGAATCTGCTTATTTTACTCCTGCAACAAATAGAAGAAGTGCGAGAAGTATCGG
>JAQUYY010000063.1 GCA_028691575.1 Candidatus Gastranaerophilales bacterium | reverse complement strand
TACAACGCCTATTGATGTTGCTTTTGCTATAATATTCGGATCTTTTTTAATCATATTTGCTCTATAATTTAATAAATCCAAATTTTCAATACTTAATGCTTTATTCAGTTCTTTTGGGAATATCGGTTCTATGGAAGGTTTTCCCTGTTCCAATTTTCTGGCATGCTGATACATTTTATTTATATATTGTTTATAAAGGTTGATTTGTTCTTCATTCATAGAAGAAGAAGTTCTTTTTGCAAAATCAAATAATCTGCCCAATTGATTAATGCCTTTGGATAAATTTTTAGATTCTCTTAAGTCATAAGCAATATGTTCACATTCAGCAAGTTGGTTAACTATTTTGCCTTTGATTTGAAATTCTCCTCTTAATCCGTTGTTATGAATAATATTTAGTTGAGTTGTTGTATACCCGGAAGGTTTAAGTATATTTACACTTGATAATATTTCAATATCTTTACCTGCTTCAAATGCAGCTATTTGTACCTTTTCAATATGTGCATTACTAAAATACGGGTCACAATTTACACCACGATAATTTTCAACTTTAATAATGTTAAGTTTCCCACTTTTTATTCCTTTAACTAAAGAATTTACAATATCATCTATTTGCGTTGAACTGGAATCTTTCAATATAACTCTGGTTCCTATCAAATCGCCTATATTTTCTTTTGCAATACTTATATTATCAATATTTTCACCTTTTAAAGTTTTTTTAATTAATTTATCTCTTATAGACGTTAAACCTTTATATCTGCCTTTTAAATCAAGTTTTACATTGTCAGGTAAAATGCTTTTAAACTCGTTAAATGCGTCATCATATTTTTGAACTCCATCAACATATATTTCTGTACTATATTTTTCCAGTTCGGCTAATTTTGCCTGTGAAACTTTCTCGGGAGCTTTTTTATTTGTTTTAGTTTTAATAATTTCATAACCGCTAAAAACATTTTTTAAATCGTTAAAAGCTCTGCCTGAAGTGAATTTTTCTGCCGTCATTTTAGCAGATTTACCTGTTAATTTAATATTTTGAATAACAGCTTGAAATCTGCTCATATCATCAACGTTTTCAATCCCTCTTATGCCGGATGCTTTTGCTCCGTTTAAAGAAGCTTTAGCACCAAGAACAGTTGAACCCAGGATAAATGTAGCTTCCCCAAAATCCAAGAAAGCTCTTTCAGCATCATCGCCATCTTTAGCAGTAATTAAATTATGAATACCATGTAATACCTGATATCCTCCGGTAATTACACCTGCGGTAATAAACAAAGGCAAAACAGCTCCCGATGTTGCTACCGACAATGCTGCACCGGCACCAATCATACCTGCTGTCATTAATACGGTTTTCGTATCTGCAAACACTGATTTTACAGGGTTAATAATACCTACAACAAAGTTTTTAACAGCTTCGTCAATTGAAAATTTCCCATCATTTGAAGCATCTTTTTTCTTTTTATTAAAAGAATCCTCAGGCTTTATTGAACTGGTGTAGAACAATCTATGCCTTTGTGCTGATTGTTCGTAAGAACCGGTATTTATATCATTAAATATTTTATTATTAAAATTGTTTGATATATTGGTCAAATATTTATTCTCATTAACTTTCCCTATTATTTATAAAACAATAATAGAGAATTTTTTGCTAATTTTAGAATATTTTTTTAAATAAAATTTACAATAAATAAAATAATTGATATAAAGATTTTTTAAAAAGTTATTCTGCTACTGTAGCTATTACATCAGTTTGATCAAGATTAAACTTTGTATGCAAAGCTTTTATTGCATCATGAGCTCGTTCTTTTTCAACAACACAGCTTATTTTAATTTCACTTGTTGAAATCATTTTAATGTTAATTCCCGCATCAGAAATAGCTTGAAACATATCAGATGCAATACCCGGTCTATCAATCATACCTGCTCCGACAATACTTACTTTGGCAATTTCTTTGTCAACAATGATTTTGGATGCATTAATCTGTGATTTTACTTCTTCAAGAATGGTTATTGCTTTATTAAAATCTGATTGAGCAACAGTAAATGCAATATCATTAGTTTTATCAGGAGTTTCGTATGACTGAATAATCATATCAACACTAACATTTTGTTCCGCCAATGAACCAAAAATTTTTGCTGCATTTCCCGGTGCATCAGGAACTTTTAAAATAGCGATTCTTACTTGTGTTAAATCTGCTGCTACGCCACTTACCGGTTTATAAATTTCCATTAAATCTACTCCTATAATTAAAGTTCCTAAATCATCATGTTTAAAACTGCTTCTTACTCTTAATGGCACATTAAATTGCTTAGCTGTTTCAACAGCTCTGGGGTGAAGCACATTAGCGCCTAAACTTGCTAATTCAAGCATTTCCATATACGATATTTCATTTAATTTTGTTGCTTTTGGTACAATTCTGGGATCAGTTGTATAAACTCCATCCACGTCTGTATAAATATCACATCTTTCAGCATTTAATGCTGCTGCAAGAGCGACTGCAGATGTATCTGAACCTCCACGACCTAGAGTTGTAATTTCGCCGGTCATTGTTACACCTTGAAAACCTGCGGCTACAACTATTTTCCCTTCATTAAGATGTTTTGTCAGTCTATCTGTTTTTATATCTAAAATCCTGGCTTTTGAATGCACATTTTCTGTTATAATTCCGATTTGAGAAGCTATTAAGCTTATTGCATCATAACCTGCTTCTTGAATAGCCATAGCCAAAAGCGATATAGATACTTGCTCACCTGTTGATAATAACATATCCATCTCTCTTGAACTTGGGTTTTTGCTTATATCAGAAGCCAATTCAACTAAATAATCTGTTGTATGTCCCATTGCTGATACAACAACCACTACTTGATTTCCTGCTCTATGCTCTTTTATAGCAGCTTGAGCTACATTTCTTATTTTATCTGCATTTCCTACGGATGTTCCGCCAAATTTTTGTACTACTATACTCATAATAAACCTATTTTATAAACTCTGCACAATCTCTTTTATAATTTAACTTATCAAGACTTTCTTCCAGATATTTGTATATAATATCATAATTATTCGGATATTGCTCAAACATTTTTTTGAAATCTTCTTCAAATTCTTCCTGATAGCCCAACTTTCCTTTTATATAAGCAGACAGTGCTCTACAAGGAAGATTTTGACTATCTTCAGACATAATTTCTTCAAATATTGATAAAGCATTTGAAAAATATTCATTATTATTATCAAGCTCAGCCCATTCTTTAAAAGTAATTCCCAACAAATATTTTGCCATTTTATGGTTCTCAAATTTGCTCAAAATCATTTCAAAATATTCTTTTGCTTCAAGATATTTTTTTTCTTTTAAATAAACTTCGCCTTTTGCAATATAAGCAGGTACAAAATCAATATTGATGCCAATACATTTTTCAAATTTTAAAATCGCATCTCTATATTCAGCATTTTTAGAGAGAATCAAACCATAAATAAAATTCACCTGCAAAGAATCCGGTGCTAATTTGTAAGCATTTCGCATTTTTCTAATAGCTTCATCACCTTGATTATTATCATTGTAAGTTTTTGCTAAATTCAAGTGAGCCGGCAAAAAATCAGGGTGAAACTCAATAGTTCTGATAAAATATTTAATAGCTTTTGTAAAATCGCCAATAGATGCATAAATACAAGCAATATCAAAATTTAAAATAGAATTTTTTCTAGAAGATTTTATAGCAATTTCAAAATTTTCAATGGCTTTTTTAAAATTGTTATTTTTTAAGTAAATTCTTGCTAAAACGGGATATGCTTTTTTGTAATCTTTATCAATTTTAACAATATCCTCTAACATTTCAACAGCTTTTTGATATTCTTGATTTTCTGCTGATGATACAGCCAAATTAAACTTACAATGAATATTATCAGGATTATTAGCTAACGAAATATTGAATTTTTCAATAGCTTCTGAGTGTTTTAACTGTTTTTGGAGAGTAACTCCCCATGAATAGTTTAATTCGGGTAAGTTTTCATCGATTTTTGCTGCAGTTTTATAACATTCGTCAGCTAGAGCAAACTCCCCCAACGCAACATATATTTCTGCAAGATTAATATAAAATTCTAATTTTGAAGGTAATAAATTAATAACTTTTTTTGCATATACAAGAGCATCTTCATATTTTTGCAATTTTTTTAATGCAATTGAATAATAATATGTACCGTCAACGTGATTCGGACATAACTTCATTAATTGAGAGAATCTTCCAACAGATTCTTCCGGTTTATTTAATTCTAAGCATACTGCACCAAGCAAAAATAATGCATGTATAGATTTTTGGTTAATTTTAAGAGCATTTTTAAACTTTTCTTCGGCAGAATTTTTCTTACCTTGTCTTGCAAGTGCTATACCCCAGTTTATGTATATATCAGCATCTTTTGAATCAAAATTAAGAGCATGTTTGTACATTTCTTCAGCTTCATCAGATTGACCAAGTTCTACAAGTGCAGCTCCCCAAAGTGAAAATATTTTTGCACATTCGGGCTTTAATTTTGCAGCCTGTTTAAATTTATTTATTGCCCCAATATAATCATTTTTTTGAGCAAGTGCTATGCCCCAATTGATAAAACTTTCAGGATTCATCAATCCCATTTGGCTTGATGATTCAAATTTTTCAATTGCTTTATCTATTTCTCCCGATTGAGCCAGACTGATACCCCAATTTACATAAGCATATGAAGGTATTTGAACATTATTAGATATAATTTTATATTCTATTAAAGAATTATTTATCTTTGTAATAAATTTAAAAATATTTTTAAAAAAATTAATCATAATAACTTCCGACACAGATATACAAGGTCATTATATCAGATAAATTCCATTAATTAAAAAAAGATGCTAATATCAAGCATCTTTTTCTTAATAAAATTATGATTTATTTAAACAGTTATTTTTGAGTTGGTTTCCATTTTACGAATTGAAGTATTCAATAATTCAAGCAACAAACTTGAAAAATTAAATACATGACCAAATATTTGTTTTTCCAACAGCATATTCTTTTTGACATCTTCTACATTCGGAAGTATATTAAGTGCATAATTTTGAGTATATTGCCAAATTTCATTCTGCATATAAGTTGCAATAAACTGATTTTGTATCATTATTTGTCTTAAAGTACCAAGGCTGGCAGAAATGGATTCTAATTTAGCTTGAATTTCAACAATATCAGCATCTTGCTTCTCCATTTCCTCACAAACAATTTCCAGAGTTTCATAAACCTGTTTAGCATCTTTGTTGATAATATCAAGTTTTGCATATTCATTTTTTATTTGGAAAATTATTTCTTTCATATTTATTGAATTTTTAGCGTTGCTTAATAATAATTCATTAATTTCAGATGAAGAATTTTCAGCAAATTTAATAAACGAATCAAATGATGAAACACTAATATTTTCTAATGGTTTTGTACTATCTAATAAAGTTAATTTAATGTCATTTTCCAAAATTTCACTCAGTTGTCTGATTAAAAATTTATCCTGAAAATCTGCGCCCAATAAAGCAATTGTTTGACATCCCATCAAATTAGCGCAATTTATTGCAATCGGAACAATTTTTGTTGTGTTTTGCAACGGCTGTAGCTCTTCTATATTAAGACAAATCA
The DNA here is from genome assembly GCA_028691575.1 of Candidatus Gastranaerophilales bacterium. Lineage (GTDB taxonomy): Bacteria > Cyanobacteriota > Vampirovibrionia > Gastranaerophilales > JAQUYY01 > JAQUYY01. Next base: position 3,491 of record JAQUYY010000063.1, on the reverse strand, counting down.
CATTTGCCAGTTGATAATTTTCAGGTAAATAAAAGAAATTTGCTTTAGGCTCAAAATTCATCTTTGACCGTATATCAGATATAACATTTGTTTGAATCAGCAAATCTTCCTCGGAAAAAAATTGTTCATCAGAATATATGACAAAATCAGGGGTAATTGAATTTGCAAAAAGTTTTTCATAAACTAATGGCGAAGTTATCAGAACAAATTTTTCTCTGTTTATCTTAATTTTATCAATATAAATTGAAATACTTGCAAAATTATCAATTATTAACGCACATTTATCTGATAAACGGTTAGAAAGCTGGTTTACGAACTTATCTTTTGGCAATCTTGATAAATTATTAATAAAATTCGTACACCAAATTTTAGGTTTTTCTTTATAATTGCCTTCTAAATTTTTATTCTGATAGAGCATTAAAGATTGTTTTGTCAATTCTTGGAGAGCATCTTTAGCCAAAGTTGCATAAGAATTCAGGAATAAAAACTCTATTTTATCACCCGACAAAAGCTGTTTATTAAGCTCTGAAACATACTCTTCTACATTATCTGTTATAAAAACTCTCTTATCCGATAATTCATTAGAAAAATCCACATACTCAAAAACAAAACGCAAAATATCTACAAAAGGTTCGAAAACAAGAATTTTTGAAGATGAATTAACGTATCCTCTTTTAAACAAATACCCCAAGCCAAATCCAAACATAACTTGTATGTCATTCTCTTTTAAATCAGTCTTAACGGTTCTGTTCCAAAAAGTATTGGCTTCTCTTACAGGATCGATTGAACTGTGCAGATTAATATTTTTATAATTCAAAATCAAATCTTTAGTTTCAGCTTCAAACACTTGTATTTCTTGTTTTGTAGAATCTAAATCAATATTCTTCAGTCTTTGAGCTAAATTTGAGTTTATTTTTTCCAACGCTTCCAAATTTTTATTAAACATGAGCTATCCCTTTAATCAATTATTAATTATCAAGTCTATTATTTCACGATATGCGCCATTTCCTCCGGATGCATTTGTAATATATATTCCGGCTATTTCTTTCACCTTATAATTAGCATCCGGAACACATATAGCATACTTTACATATTCTAAAGCAGTTATATCATTAATATCGTCACCCAAATAACATATTTCTTCAGGTTTTAAATTATATTTTAAAGCTAATGATTTAATTACAGAAAGTTTATCTTTCACTCCCTGATGAACATCTTCAAGATTAAATTTTGCAGCAACCGTATCAATAATCTTATTTTTTTCACCGGAAATAATCGCAACAATATAATCATTTTGGACAGCCAATGACATTCCCATTATATCTTTAAAATTAACTTTTTTAATTTCTTCCGATGATACAGAGGAAAAACAAACCCCTCCATCTGTCATTATTCCGTCAAAATCAGTAGCGATTAACTTAATCTTATGATTTTTAAACACTTACAGAACCTTTTACCCTTCTAAGTTTTTTGATAATAGGTTTTTCACTTTCAAACACGATTTTTTCACCTGAACCAATTAAAGCAGGAAGTTGTCTAATATCCCTAATAAGTCTAAATAATCCTTCCGGCTCAAGGCTTGCAGCCTGATCACTTCCCCATAATGTTCTATCTAAAGTAATATGTCTTTCTACAGAAACTGCACCAAAAGCAACAGCTACAACGGTAGGAGTCAAGCCTCTTTCATGCCCGCTATAACCTATCGGAAAATCATATTTATTTACATAATTTTTAATTACAGCTAAATTTGCTTCGCTATTATTTGTCGGATACGTTGAAGTGCAATGATATAAAATCATATTATTGCCGATAATTTTAACAGCATGGTCAATTTCTTCTTGAGTGCTCATTCCGGTAGAAAGTAAAATCGGCTTTCCTTTAGATTTTGTATATTTTATAAGTTCGTCATCCGTTAAACTTGCGGATGAGATCTTATAACAGGGAGGATTAAACTGATCTATAAAATCAACGGATTTTTCATCCCAACAGGATGCAAACCATAGTATATTCTTTTCTTTGCAATATTCATCTATTTCTTTATACTCATCATACCCAAATTCAAGACCTCTTTTAAGATCACCGTTCGTATCTCCAAAATGATTCTGTCTTGGCATATCAAGTTCTTCTTTTGTATAAACAACATCTATTGTTCTTTTTTGAAACTTAACAGCGTCACAACCTGCCGAAACAGCAATATCAATCAATTTTTTTGCAATAGTAATGCAACCATTGTGATTTATACCAATTTCAGCTATTACAAAAGCTTTTTCCCCTGCTCCAACAAATTTATTCCCTATTTTGATTTTTCTAATCATTTTATATCCCCACTCTTTTTCACTACATTTTTTGCTCTTTTGCTGTAACTTCAGCTATAAGATTTACCTCATTTACCGTACTTCCAACTAAAAATTGTCTGTTTTTAACCTCAATAATATGCAAACTTTTATTATTGCCCAGATTAGTTGTAGAAAGTATATTTATTTTGTTGCTATTATCAAAATCAGCCTTTTTTTTCAAGATTTCGGGAAGAAATTTATTAAATTTAATAAACAACCAACCTGTAATAATAATCAATACTATAACAATTGTAAGAGAAAGAACCAAAGAAAACATATTAGGCTCATAAGTATTTTTAGAGGCTAAAGCATCAGTTATAGGAATGGCTTTATCAGCATTATTTACAGCATTTTCAGCAAGTTCCTTAGAAAAAGCATAAATATCTGTTGTAATAAACTGTGCAAGTACAGCACAAATAGACAAAACTATCTTTACAACAAAATTCATTTTTCTATCCTCAATTATTAAATTAACGCTTTTCTTATGGCTTCTACTACCCTATCAGCTTGAAAAGGTTTAACAATAAAATCTTTTGCACCTGCCTGGATAGACTCAATAACCATGGCTTGTTGTCCCATTGCAGAACACATTACAACTTTTGCATTGGCATTCTTGGCTTTTATTTGTTTTAATGCCTGTATACCGTCACATAGTGGCATTGTAATATCCATAGTTACCAGATCAGGAGATAACTCAACGAATTTTTGAACTGCTTCATCTCCGTTAGCAGCTTCTCCAATAACTTCAAAGCCATTTTTGCTTAAAATGTCTTTTAACATCATTCTCATAAATGCTGCATCATCAACTATTAATATTTTGGACATAAATTTCCTCCTAGGATTTTCTCAGTTTCTCTTACACTTCTAACATAAACAATTCCTGTGGGAATATCAAGTTTTAAAGTTCTTCCCTGATTACCACCTGTATCACTCGCTATTAATTTAAGATTTTCTTTTGCCAGCATTGCTTTTACAGCAATAGTATTGCGCATTCCCACATTTAAAATATTACTTTCTTTCTGCAAGGCAAACATTTGTGCTCCACCGGCTATACAAACTAATAATTGAGATTTTAAACATCCGTACTCTTTTAAATTGTTCAAAACCTCAATTACTGCTGTATCAGCAAATTTACCGGGTAAAAAAGTACCTGAT
>JAQUYY010000062.1 GCA_028691575.1 Candidatus Gastranaerophilales bacterium | reverse complement strand
CTGCTGACGCATGCCCTGTTAGTGTTATCACTATAGAAGAATAGTTTATCAATTAATAAAAAGAGTCTATCAATAAGATAGACTCTTTTTAATTGCTTATTATTAAGAAATATGAAGTATCGCCAATTTGTATATAATCCTTAAAAATAAAGAGATTTAAACACATACAAAACATGCTGAAAACTTTTTTATAAAAGAAAAAAAGCAATTTTTTACATTATCGATACTTTATATAAATAAGATATAAAAACAACAAAAGAGAGGGCAAAGAAATGGACTTAAATTCTTTTTTAAGCAATGCAAAAACATTAGCATTTTTAAGAAATTTTAAGGCTGTAAATTACTTAGAACCAAGCTATACTGTTGACGGCGAATCTTTAAAATATAGCTGGGAAACAGCAAGTAATAAGCCAAGTATATTCTGTCCCGACGAACTAAACAGTAAAAATGGCACCTACAACCATTTTTCAAGGTCGCAAATTGAACTTAAAAAAACAATGTTATCTGCTGCCAATTTTGCAGAAACATTAAGCGGTATAAAAAATTCAATAAATTTAATAGGCTAATTAGCAAGAATAAGCATCTGATAAATCTTTTTGTAAATCTTCCCTGGTAACTAGTTTTATCGGGGAATTTTCGTTTTTCTTCAAATAAACTTCGGTAATTCCTGCCTGAATAATAAACCTTTTACAAAGAATGCAAATGAAATCATGCCCATATAAATACATTTTTGCACCTCGACAACGTTCTTCCCCTGCCTGAATAATTGCATTTTGTTCCGCATGAATACTTCTGCAAGTCTCATACCTTGTGCCTGATTCAATATTGTTTTCCAACCTATAGCAACTGCCTTTTTCTAAACAAGAAATAACACCACTTGGTGTTCCGTTATAACCCGTAGATTTTATTTTATTCTCATTGTCAACTATAACAGCTCCAACCTGCGCACGTATACAATTAGAACGCTTTGAAGCTGTTTTGGCTATTTCTAAAAAATACTCTGTCCAATTTAAAATTTCTGATTTTGTATTCATTTCCAATTCCCTGAATATACCTGTTTTTTAATAAAAATTTATACCTTAATAATTATATTATAAACTTAATTTTTACAAAATGATTGTTGTTAAGAATCGTAAAGTATATATCGTTTATATAAAATCCCCGAAAATAAAGGTTTTCAAGCTAATGTCAAACATGCAAAAACCTTTTCTCGTAGGGAGGAAAGGCAATTTTTATGAGCATCGATACTTTATATAAATAAGATATAAAACCATAAAAAGAGAGGGCATAGAAATGAGTTCTATAAATAATTTAGCATCGTTATTTTCCACAAGCAAATCAAAACTGGAAAATTTATCTTTAACTTATCAATTGAATGAATTATCCAATATTTTTGAAAATAAAGATGACGAATACTATGATCTTAAAGGTGATTTAAGCACATCAGAGTTTAACAATTTAAAAAATATCATAAATGATTTCCAAGATTTAAGCAAATACGAAGAATTATGTGATATGAGCGAAGATCTTGAAGATGTAGACAGCCGTGGTGATTTTTCTACTGTATTAGAAGATTTTGATGACAATGATTCTAATAAATTATACAGTATATTAAACGATTTCGAAAATTTAAAAAATGATGACAATGATATTGACAATGCAGTAAATCAATATACAAATGAAGATATATTAGATGATGTATACGATGAAGTATATAATGCTTCTTTTTCAACAAAAACCAATTGTTACACCTCATCTAATTCATCCGGTACATTAAGCGACTTAGACAATTTTTTAGAATCATTAAATAAATTGCAAGAGCAAAATGAGAACACCAATGATCTTGCTGATTATTATCGTGAAATAAATATAGCAAAAGAAGCTGCTGCTCAAAAAGAAAGAGAAAAAGCCGCATTAGAAGCTTTAGATGAACTTCCGTCAGCAACTATTACACCTGCGACACCTGATTTGAGTTCAAGTTCAAACACAATTCCATCCGGCACGCTAACTCCTGCAGAAGCTGACCTTGCACAAGCTGCAAAAGATGCACAAGCTGCAAAAGATGCACAAGCTGCAAAAGATGCACAAGCCGCAAAAGATGCACAAGCCGCTGCTGCACAAATCGCTGCAGAAAATACCACCGCAACACAAGCCACTGCACAAGAATCAACTCCTAAAACCGTAACGGTTCAGAAATGGGGAACAGGAACGAATGACTGCTTATCAAGAATTGCAAGCAGCACCGGTCATTCTGTTTCAGAGATAATGTCTTATCATAATTCACAAATAGATGCAGGGAAACCCGGGAAAAAAATTACCGACGCAAACTTAATATGGACCGGCATGACAATTTATATTCCAAGCTAAATCCAAAATTTTCAAATAAAAAAAGAGCACTTCTGCTCTTTTTTATTAATTAATTATTTTTGATTAACCTACATTTGAAATATCATCGAAAACTATTTTTAATCGTCTGTTTGGATCTTTTCCAATACTAACACTAGATAAGTTATGCTGTTCCACTAATTCATGTTGAAGTTTTCTGATATGCTGCTTTTGAGGTTTTAATTCAACATCACAAGAGCCGTCAAGAACTTTTTTAACTGCTGCATGTGCTTCATCTAATGCAATTGCCGTTTCATCCAAATATTCTCTGGCAACAGCATCTCCTTCCATTTTTCCGTATTGCAACGCCTCTTTTAATACTTTTTGAACCTGTGGCATTGAATTTGATTTTATGAAATGAATCGGAATATGGAAGTTTTGAGCAACATTTAAAACCTTTGCGCCACCTTTTGAATAACTTTTGTGCGCAATAACAATATCAGCTTCATCAATGTTTCTTGTAACTTCAGCATTCAGCTCCAGTCTTTCAATTGCTTTTTCGGTAATTTGACGACTTACCGCATATACATAAACTTTTCTGAATTTTTTAACATTATCAACATATTGAGCAATATTTTTATCGCCTTTTAATTTTTCTTCAAAAGTAGGCTCAACTGCTTCTTGAATTTCAACAGCTTCACCGCTTCCATCAATTTTTCTAATTTCAGGTTTAACGGGCCAATCTCTTAATATATAATCAACAGCTTCAGCAGAATTTTTATAAACCGCTAATGTGTTTCTATCTCGAATTTCTATAACTATATCAAAAGTTGGTTGTTTTTCTCTTTCCAAAACAGTTTTTTGAGTAGCCCTACGTCTTGCTTCATCATCACTAAGAGTAACGGAATTTATTCCGCCTACTAAATCCGATAAAGTCGGGTTTTTGATTAAATTTTCCAAAGTATTACCATGAGCTGTTGCTATAAGCATTACTCCTCTTTCGGCAATAGTTCTTGCAGCCATAGCTTCTTCTTCCGTACCGATTTCATCAACTACAATTACTTCAGGGGTATGGTTTTGAACAGCTTCAATCATAATATCTTTTTGCTTTTCGGGTGATGAAACTTGCATTCTTCTTGCAGAACCGATTGCAGGGTGAGGAATATCTCCGTCCCCGGCTATTTCATTTGAAGTATCAACAACAACAACTCTTTTTTGAATTTCTTCAGCCATAAGCCTTGATATTTCTCTAAGTTTTGTTGTTTTACCGACACCCGGTCGTCCTAAGAATAAAATACTTTTATTTAGAACTACTAAATCTTTTATACAAACAATAGTCCCGGTCACAACTCTTCCGATTCTGCAAGTAAGACCAATTGTTTGACCTTTTCTGTTCTTAATTGCACTAATTCGGTGTAGTGTACCGGGAATTCCTGATCTGTTATCTGATGTAAAATCTTCAATTTTGTCCGTTATTTGACAAATGTCTTCCTGCGTTACCTTCTTCTCTCCCAAATATTCGATTTTTCCGTCGGAATGACGTACTTCGGGGATTCTTCCTAAATCCAAAACAATTTCAATTAAATCGTCCGTATCCTTTTTTAAAAATTCTTCTGAAATGTGAGGCGGCAATACATTAGCAAGCCTGCCTACATCTTTGTAAAACTGCTTCTTATTCATTTCTGCCTTTCTGTCCATAGTAACGCTAACTCTCACAATCTTTTAGAAGATTTTTTAGCGTCAATCACTCTCCTTTCAATAGTTTTACATTTTATACTCTTATTATACACTACTTTTTACAACTTTGCATTAATATACTACTAATGATGTAGTAATGTTTACAAAACCCAATAAAATAAGGGCTTTAGTGTAATATATACATTCTTTATATTTCTAAATAATACATCTTATATGTGATTAATTTTAGATAATTTTTGACTTAAACGGTACTCTCATCGTATAATTAAAATGAAAACATTTAGATTAAAGAGAAATAAATTAATGTGCAATTGTAAATCCGGCGTAAAATTTGGCATAAGACTTTTAAAAAACAAGCTTCATCCATTATCAGTACCACCTACCGTTCATCTAAAACACGGTGATATGGTGCTTGTAAGAACAGAAAAAGGGGAAGAAGTAGCAAGAGCTACGCTTATCAGCTCCTGTATATGGAAACAATTTGAGAAGCAGGGAGATTTGCAGGAAATTCCGGTAATTCGTGCATTATCGGCAAAAGATATTGAGGCTTTGGATAAAATAAGAATTGAAGAAAATGATGCTTATGATAAGTGTTTAAAGCTGGTTGAAAAGCATAATCTTCCAATGAGACTTATTGACACTAAATATACTTTTGATAAGAGGAAAATAACTTTTTATTATACAGCACCGGGGAGAGTTGATTTTAGAGAACTTTTAAAAGATTTAACTCAAACATTTAAGAGAGTGCGTATTGATTTAAGACATATCGGAGTAAGAGACGAAACTGCTATAATGGAAGGTGTCGGACTTTGCGGAAGACAATTTTGCTGTTGTTCTTTTTTAGATAATTTTGAAGCAACAAACGTCAAACTTGCAAAAGATCAGGGAATGCCACTTAATCCCGGCAAAATCTCGGGTGTTTGCGGAAGACTTTTATGCTGTTTAAATTATGAATATCAAAATTACCTTGATGCAGCAGTTGGCTTACCACCAGTCGGAAGCGGTGTAATGACACCTGATGGCATTGGCAGAGTGTGTTCTTTGCACTTTTTAAGCGGAAATGTTGCCGTAAAACTTGAAGATGGCAGGGTAAAAGATTTTAAAGGTTCTGAAATCGAAATGGTCGATGATGATGTTAATAATATTGAAATTGCAATCCCACAGGCATATATTCCTGATGATGATATTGAACCTATTGATATCAAAGAGCTTGAAGATGATTCTCAAAGCACAACCCACAATGTTTAAGTTTAAAAAACATTACAAAGACATTTAATAATTAATAGAATCATGATAATCTTTATTGGGCAAGACAAAATAATTACTTGATTGTGAGGTAAAAAGTGTATGATGTAATCATAGTCGGAGCAGGACCTGCTGGTATTTTTTCGGCTTTGGAAATAATAAAAAAGAAACCTGATTGGAAAATTGCTGTTTATGATAAGGGTCCAAGAATTGAAAAAAGGAAATGCCTTGTTAGAAATGGTCTAAAATGCCCTCCTTGTAAAAAATGTAATTTATTATGCGGATGGGGCGGTGCAGGTGCATTCAGTGACGGCAAATTAACATTAACTCCTGATGTTGGCGGTCATTTAACAGATTTTATGACAAGAGCAGAAGTTGAAGATTTATTGAAATACACAGATAATATTTACCTTGATTATGGCGCAACAGAAGAAGTTTTCGGAACTAATCTGGAAACTTTTGACGATATTTCAAGAAAAGCCATAATGGCTGAGTTAAAGTTAATTCATTCTCCTGTAAGACATTTGGGAACAGAGAGAAGTTTGCATGTTTTAAAAAGCATGCAGGATTATTTAGAAGATAAAATAAAAATTATAAATGATGAAAGTGCAGATACTTTAATTGTTGAAAATAATGAAATCAAAGGAATTGTAACAGATAAAGGCAATACTGCTCACGCCAAATTTGTAATAATTGCACCGGGAAGAGAAGGTGCAGGATGGCTAACGAAAGAATTTAACAAACTTGGCGTTGAACTTGTTAACAATGCCGTTGATATAGGTGTAAGAGTAGAACTTCCTGCCCCTGTTATGGAACCTTTAACAAACAAACTTTATGAATCAAAATTAATTTATTATGCGCCTACTTTTGGTGATGAAGTCAGAACTTTCTGCATGAATCCATACGGAGAGGTTGTTTGCGAAAATTACAGCGGAATTACTACTGTTAACGGACATAGCTATGCAAATAAAAAGACAAAAAATACTAACTTTGCACTTCTTGTGAGCAAAAGATTTACAGAACCGTTTAAACAGCCTATTCAATACGGTCAGCACGTTGCAAGACTTGCTAATATGTTGGCAGGTGGTGTTTTAGTTCAAAGATTCGGTGATTTAATTTCAGGAAGACGCTCAACTCCTGAAAAAATTGCAAACAGTGTTCTGGAGCCTACTTTCAAGGCCGCAACTCCGGGAGATTTAAGCTTAGTTCTTCCATACCGTCATTTAACAAGCATTGTTGAAATGATTATGGCACTTGATAAGATTGCACCTGGTGTAGCATCAAGATATACCTTGCTATACGGCATTGAAGTCAAATTTTACAGCTCGAGAGTACTATTAACAAACGAATTGGAAACAATCGGAATCAAAAACCTGTTTACAATCGGGGACGGTGCAGGAGTGACAAGAGGACTTCTTCAAGCATCAGCTTCCGGTATCCTTGCTGCAAGAGCAATTTGTTCAAGATAGCGTGAAACATAAATTTTTTGTAACGAAAAAGCTAACAACCATAAAAACCACTAGTTAAAAGCATTTCAATGTTTTTATGCTGTATGGCGTTATAAATTTTTTCTTCAATTTCATCAAGAGAATCTTTTGATAAATTCTTAAAATAATCAAGTTTTTCCGGTAGTTTAATGTCTGCGGTTACTCTTGTTTCAATAAAATTATTATTAATTTCTAAAAAAATCTTATAATTTTGAGCAATTTCAAAAATTATCGGCTCTAATTTAATCGGTTTTCCTAAATAATAAGCAGTTTCTCCGGTAAATTTTTCTATATAATCAATAAAAAAATTAATTTCTGCCGAAAAATCATATTTTTCAAGCTCTTCTTGAGATAAATTCAAAAAAGAATTGCCGATAAATTCCTTTGACTCATTAAATCTGTATCTGCAAAAACCTGCCCACAACAAACACCCAAGGTAAAAAGAAGCTTGATTTTTAATTAAATTTTGAATAATCGGCAAAAATCTTTTAAACGTAAATTTCTTTTGGTTATGAGATTTTTGCCTTGCTATTTCTGTATAAATAGCTTCTATATTCGCTGAAAAATTCTCTACATAAGGAGCGAATCCCGGATCAAAGGGAACGTCGTTTTTATAATCTTGCATTTTCTATTACCTTTTTAAAATTATCATAAATATACTCAGGCATTTTTTTAATCAATTTGCCCTGCTTGTCAATAGCAACAACGGTTGTCGTAGCATTTAAAATAAGCTGATTAGTATTTGTATCAGAAATTTTATGGGCAAATGAAATTCTTGTATTTCTCAACTCCTCTAAAGAAGTTTCGATGATAAGTTCGTCAAAAAGTTTGGCTGAGCGTTTATACCTGATGTTCATTTCAACAACAGGCAGCCCGACATTTTTATTTTCAAGTTTTTCAATACTTACACCGCAAAGATTTGCAAACTCAACTCTGCCAACTTCAAGCCATTTTACATAAGCTCCATGCCAGACCACACCGTAAGAATCGGTATCAGAGTAGTATACTTTTATTTTATAATCGTGTTTCATATTTATATTATAACTAAAAAATATTAGCTTTTTGTTGTACGCAATTTTAGTGCATGATATTATTTAAACAAAGATATTTATTTTAAATGAGGAAGATAATATGTCAAAAGGAATGAACATCACAGAAAAAATTTTAGCAGACCATGCAGGATTAGATAAAGTTGTTCCGGGACAACTGATTTCAGCAAAAGTGGATATAACTTTAGCAAATGATATTACAGGACCTGTTGCGATTAATGAATTCAGAAAAACTGGAGCCGCTAAGGTTTTTGATAAAGACAGAGTTGTGATGGTTCCTGATCATTTTGTTCCAAATAAAGATATAAAATCGGCAGAACAGGCAAAAATGCTTCGAGATTTTGCAAAAGAACAAGGATTAAAACACTATTTTGACGTAGGAAGAATGGGAATTGAGCATACACTGCTTCCCGATAAAGGAATTGTAGGGCCCGGAGACCTGGTAATCGGAGCTGATAGCCATACTTGTACGTATGGTGCATTAGGTGCATTTTCAACAGGGGTTGGCTCTACGGATTTAGCTTGTGCTATGGCTTTAGGCGAAACCTGGTTTAAAGTGCCGGAAACTATTAAAGTAGAATTTAACGGCAAACTTAATAAATGGGTTAGCGCAAAAGATTTGGTACTGCATTTGATTGGTGATATCGGTGTTGACGGTGCATTGTACCAGTCACTTGAAATCGGCGGTTCTGTTATCGAAGAAATGGGAATGGACGGACGTTTTACATTCTGCAATATGGCAATCGAAGCAGGTGCAAAAAACGGAATTATTATTCCTGATAAAATTACTGAAGAATTTGTTAAAGGAAGAGCCTTAAGGTCTTATAAATTCTATACGAGCGATGAAGATGCTCAATATGCAAGAATTATCAAATATGATGTAGCTGATATTGAACCTACCGTTGCGTTTCCTCATTTACCCGAAAACACAAGACCAATTTCTCAAGTCGGTGATGTAAAAATCAATCAGGCTATAATTGGAAGTTGCACAAACGGAAGGCTTGACGATTTAAGAATCGCAGCAGAAATTTTAAAAGGAAAAAAAGTTCACCCTGATGTCAGATTAATTATTTTCCCGGGAACTCAAGAGATTTATCTAAAAGCAATCGAGCTTGGCTATGTCAAAACTATTGTTGATGCAGAAGGAGCTGTTTCTACTCCGACCTGTGGTCCTTGTCTTGGCGGACATGCCGGAATTTTAGCAGCAGGAGAAAAAGCAATTTCAACTACAAATAGAAATTTTGTAGGTAGAATGGGGCACGTTGAAAGTGAAGTTTATCTGTCAAACCCTGCAATTGCAGCCGCCAGTGCAATTTTGGGAAGAAT
>JAQUYY010000061.1 GCA_028691575.1 Candidatus Gastranaerophilales bacterium | reverse complement strand
ATAACTACGCTTGAAATTATTGCACCTGTGATTTTTGGAGCATAACCTGAGTAGGATAGTATATTTCTTAATAAAATACCATATTCGTCTTCGGAGCGATTTTTATCACTTGTCATTTTCCAATTATCAACAAGTATTTCATTGTCGTATAATCCAAGTGTAATGGTTGTATTTCCTATATCTGCTACCAATAACATAATTTTTCTTTCTACATTGACTCTGCCGATAAAAATATAACATAAAAAAATTAACAACATTTAACGATGATTTTTGGTAAAATAAACTAATTAAATAGGAGTGCGGTTGTGGAAAAACAAAAAACATTGATATTAATAGATGGTCATGCCCTTGCATACAGAATGTATTACGCTCTTGAAAGAACAGGCATGAGAACTTCTTCAGGGCAACCAACCTGGGCTATCTACGGTTTTTTTAAAGCGTTATTTGATTTGCTAAAAAAGGTTAAACCTGATGCAATGGCAATTTCGTTTGACACAGGGCGTGAAACCTTCAGAACAGAGGTCTATTCAGAGTATAAAGCTCATCGTTCAGCCATGCCGGATACCTTAAGAGAACAGATGGGACTAATGATTGAGGGGGTAAAAACCTTTGACATTCCCGTATATCAATTAAAAGGCTTTGAGGCTGATGATATAATCGGAACAATTGCACATAAAGCAAAAGAATTAGGACACAAATCTTACATTTTGACAGGGGATCAGGATTCTTTTCAGTTAGTGGATAAAGAAGAATTTATAAAAGTACTCATTCCTTCGAAAGGTGAACTTATTGAATATAACAGGAACATGGTTTTTCAAAAAATGGGAGTTTGGCCGGAGCAAATAATTGATTACAAAGCTCTTAGAGGGGATACTTCCGATAATATTCCGGGTATCAGAGGAATTGGAGAAAAAACAGCGGTTAAGCTGCTCACAGATTATGATACTTTAGAGAATGTTTTTGAGCATGAGGAAGAAATTTCAGGGAAAAGCCTGAAAGAGAAAATTAAAGAAGGGCATGAAATCGCGAAAACCAGCAAATTTTTAGCAACGATTGACTTAAATGTACCGATTGATTTTGATTTTGTACATACACATGTTGAAATGCCTGAAGTTGAGAACGTTATAGAGTTTTTAAGGAAAGTTGAATTTAGAGGTTTATTAAAACAGCTTCCTGAAATTTTAAAATCATTTAATGGCGGAATTAAGCCTGATATAGAAGAAAAACTCGCTTCCATTGAGCCAAAACAAAAACCATCGGTAATCCCCGACCAATTTCAATTAGGATTATTCGGTATTTCTAATCAAATTAAAGAATTAACAAGAGAGATTGATACTGATTATGAGATTATTGATTCTGAAGAAAAATTAAAAATAATGATAACATCGCTAAAAAATGCGAAAATCTTTTCTTTTGATACGGAAACAACAAGCGTTAATCCTTTAGCGGCAGACCTTGTGGGATTATCATTCGGGTGGAATGTTAATATAGTGCTTGATAATGCCAAAATTAAAGCAAACAATAATTTTAAAGAAGGCACAAAAACTGCCTATATTCCTGTCGGTCACCAAAATGGCACTCAACTTGACAGAGACTTTGTTATTAAAGAATTAAAGGAAATTTTTGAAGATGAACAAATAAAAAAAATTCTTCAAAATGCAAAATATGAAGTTAATATTTTAAGTAATTATAACGTTGCTTTAAACGGAATTTTAATGGATACAATGGTTGCAAGCTATGTAAAAGCGCCAACAACTGCACATGGGCTAAAAGCACAGGCTTTTGCTCTTCTGGATTACGATATGCAGGATATAAAAGAACTTATCGGAACAGGAAATACTGCAATTACAATGGATAAAGTCGAAATTGACAAGGCTGCATACTATGCCTGCTGTGATGCAAAGGCTACACTTGAGCTTGCTGCTTATTATTCCTTGAATACAGATGATTGTGAACAGGATTTGATTTATAATATTGAAACTCCTTTAACAAAAGTTCTTGCCGAAATGGAAAGGGCTGGCGTTTGCATAGATAAAGATTATTTAGCTAAATTTTCAGTTGAATTACAAGAAAAAATAAGTATTTTAGAAAAAGCCATCTACAAAATGGCCGGGGAGGAATTCAATGTTAATTCCCCTAAACAAGTAGGCTATATTCTTTTTGAAAAATTAGGATTACCGGCAAAAGGCAAGGCTAAAACTAAAACAGGATACAGCACAAGTGCTAAAGTTCTTGAAGCGTTGGCTAATTATTATGAAATTGCCCAAAAAATACTGGAACACAGACACTTATCAAAGCTAAAATCTACTTATATTGATACTTTGCCTGAATTAATAAGTCCTAAAGACAATCGTGTTCATGCAAGTTTTAACCAAACGGTAACAACTACGGGAAGATTATCTAGTAGCAACCCTAATATGCAAAATATTCCAATCCGAACAGAAGTCGGGAACAGGATAAGAGCAGCATTTGTGCCTTCTGATAAGGAAAATTTTTATATTTTATCTGCGGATTATTCTCAAATCGAATTGAGATTGCTGGCTCATATTTCACAGGACAAGAACCTTATGCAGGCTTTTTGCAGTGATATTGACATTCATACAGCAACGGCAAGTAAGGTCTTCGATGTACCTATTGAAGATGTTACAAAAGAAATGAGAAGAAAAGCTAAAGCGGTTAATTTCGGAATTATATATGGGCAAACGAGCTATGGGCTATCAGAAGCTATAGGAATAACTCCATCTGAGGCAAAAACTTTTATTGATAAATATTTTGAAACTTATCCAAAAATTAATGAATATATGCAAAAAACCAAACAATATGCTTATGAAAATGGTTTTGTCACAACTATTTACGGAAGAAAACGATATTTACATGATGAATTGTCAAGCGGAAGCCGTTTGATTAGAGAATTTGGCGAAAGAGCAGCTATAAATGCACCGTTACAAGGCACTTCTGCTGATTTGATAAAAATTGCAATGATTGAATTATCAAAAAAATTAAAACAGCATAATTTACAAACAAAAATGATAATTCAAGTTCATGACGAATTGGTCTTAGAAGTTCCTAAAAATGAATTAGAACAGGCTGTTAGACTTACTAAAGAAGCTATGGAGCTGGGACAGCCGTTTGCTGTTCCTTTAAAAATAGATATTCAAGTAGGTCAAAGTTGGTTGGAAGGAAGCGAAGATGTTCCCGAATTTGAAGTATAGTATTATTTTAGCTATATTTATTTGTACAACACAAAATATTTGTGTTGCTCAAAGTATGCTGAATCAAAAAAATGGCTTTTTGCTTCCAAAGACGGTTTTTTCATTGGAAGAACCAGAGGAAAAACCGTCTAAACCAGAGCGAAATGTTAATTTAAAAACACAAACCCAGGATTCTATAACATTGCCAACAGTAACTGTTCCCACACTAAAATTGACTGTTCCGGCTACAACAGTCAGTAATCCAAATACAATTTTATTTCCTAAGCCGTTAGTTCCAAATAATATTAATAAAGAAATTTTTTCTCCTCAGGAGAGTGTTGATAAAGATGAGATTTCTTTCTCAAATTATGTTGATATCTTGCCTTTTGACTATGAAACAGCTTTTTATCTGATTTTACAGGAGTTGAATAATAACAATATAAAAACTATTCGCTTTAATTCCTCGAATGGTAGAATAATTGCCAAAAATCAAGAAAAATTGTTGCAGATTTCGGTTGTAAAAAAAGGAAAAGAGAAAACTTTTGTAAAAATAACTCCTGTTGATGGAATGTATAATTTTAATGCTAAAGAAATCAACAAATTATTTGAAAGTTTCAAATTATCATCAGAAGATTATCTAAAATCATTAAAAAAAGACTAGTAGTTTTACATTTTATTTTTTTCACTAGTTTATAAAGAAATTTTTTCAGATTTGTTGTTCAACTTTATAAATGTTGAGTTATCCCATCTTAAATCAATATAATCTATGTCTTCTTTTAAATCTTTAATTTGCGGAAGGACTGAGCTGACTCTTTTTACCCGATTAAATACAGTTGTATTGAGCTCTCCTAATCTTAATTTGACGCTTTGTAATTGAACAAAAACATCATCAGGATTTCGGATATCTAAATAGCCAAATTCCTCTCCCGAATAAGTTTCAAGTAATTTGGAAAGATAAACTAAATATTTTACATGTTGAGATGTCCATTGATAAAAATCTTCGTATGTCAAAACCGTGAAGGTTTTTTTATTTGCAGGCAATGGAAGGTAATTTCTGTCTATAATGCTTATATCATCAGTAAAAACTGCAATTGGATTTGCACTTGGTGAAGGGGAAATCGATAAAATCGGACGTTTTTCTTCTATAACAATTTTTAATTTTGCCGGCAGCCAAAATCGCCTTACATATATTTTTTTCACCGGAGACATTTCGTATAGAGTTTTTTCCAAAAAAGAAGTGTTTAGCAAAAACATTGGTTTATTTGGATTTTCAAGCCTTCCCAATTTCATTAACAATTGATTAGAAGTTATGATACTATTGCCTTCAATTTCAATATATTTATTCGGAAAATTTTTAAAAACATCTTGTGGCAAATACCAAAAATTGCTTTTTATAATAAAAATTATCATAAAAAAAGTAAAAACATATAAAAATAACTTGGAAAATGAATAAAATCGAGTTAAAAGAATTTGAAATTTATGATAATTTCTTTTTTGCCTTGCAAAAGGCAGTTTTGTCGGCATCAAGTGCCTTGACACTTGTTTTTTTGCCGGTTTTTTTGAAGGATAAAGAATATCAGTAATCTCATCAGTTTCTTTTTGAGATAGTTTTGTTTGTGTTTCTTCATCGGAATTGCCGGAGTACTCCGAATCATTGTTGATGATCTCATCAGAATTTGGTTTTTCTGTTATAGTTTGATTGTTTTGAATTTCTTCATTCATTTTATTCGCCTAATTTTTGGGTAATAAAGCGCTGTTTAGGATTATCTGAACCAATTGGTCGTACTCAATTTCCATGGAATTTGCTTGAGCAGGTAAATCGCTCAAATCAGTCATTCCGGGGATTGTATTAATTTCAAGTACATAATAATTATCGTTTTTATCTATAAGAAAGTCAATTCGGCTCATCCCGGTTGCTTTAACTGCTTTGTGAGATTGAATTGCGACTTTTTGCAATTCTTTAGTCAGGCTCTGTGAAAGATTCGCAGGCAGAATAAACTCTGTCATTCCTTCTGTATATTTAGCTTCGTAGTTATACCATTCGGTTTTTGTTCTAAATTCCAAAATAGGAGTAGCAAATGTTTCATCCTCTGTATCTAAAACACCTATTGTAATTGATTTTCCTACAATATATTCTTCAATCATAACGTCAGGACAGTATTTTATGGCATCATTAATGGCTTTTTCAAGTTCTTCAAGGTTATTGACTTTTGCCATTCCAATGCTAGAACCTTCTGAAACAGGTTTTACCATTAAAGGCACTTTTAACGATGCAACTTTTTTTGAAAGATTTTGACTGTTACTTACCATTTTCGACTTGATTAAAGGAATATCAAAAGTCTGTAATATCCTTTTTGTATATTCTTTGTTCATAGAAACAGCACTTGCCATCACTCCGCAACCGGTATACGGTATATCTAATATTTCCAAAAGTCCTTGAATACAACCATCTTCACCGTATTTGCCATGAAGTGCAATGTAAGCGTATTCAATTTCCTGTTCTTTGAGCATTTCTGCAATATCGTTATTAACGTCAATAAGAATGGCATTTTCATAGCCTAATCTTTGTAATGCACAAAAACAGTTATTCCCGGAGCGAAGAGACACTTCCCTTTCGCTGGACATACCACCGCAAAGTACTGCTATTCTGGCTTGTTTTGGTATTAATGAACTTGAAATTTTTTCCATATCTGCTCTTCTTCTTCCGTTTTGTTCCCTATATATCTAATTTCTGCTATTAAATCGTAGTTATAGGCTTCTTTTATTTTGCTATGCATTTTAGCCATTAGCCTTGAAATATCAAGAGAGGTTGCATTACCTGTATTTAAAAGAAAATTCGCATGTTTTAAAGAAATTTTAGCTTCTCCGAACTGCCATTCTTTTGCTCCTGATTCTTCGAGCATTTTTCCGACATACACACCTTTTTGGGGGTTGCGAAAGGTGCTTCCCGCATTAAATTCATTCATAGGAGGATGTTTTTCTTTTCTGTAATTCACATGAAAATCCATTTTTTCTTTTATGGCAGACTTATTAGCTTTTTGCAAATTAAATGTTGCATTGAGAATAAGGTGCTTGTTGTTTTCGACGAATGAACTTCTATAACCAAGTTCTAGCTGGTTTTTTGAGAGTCTGTGAATTTCTTTAGTCGAAATATCGATAATTTCAACTTCTTCAATTACATCTTTTATCTCATTGCCGTGAGCCGAAGAATTCATAGTTACAGCTCCGCCGATTGTTCCGGGGATTCCTATTAAAAATTCTAAACCTGCAAGAGAGTTTTCATATAAAAATTTAGCAAATGCAGCAGATTTTAAACCGCTTTCTACTTTTATTTGGGTTTCTGTTATTTTTTCTACATTTTTTAAATTTGAAGTAAAAATAACTCCACCATCAACACCGTTTGAAGAAACTAACAAGTTAGAACCTGCACCAATTACCGTTATTGGCTTATTATTTTCTTGCAGAAAATCGCAAATTTCTTTTATCTCTTCAACATTGGAGGGAAAAAATGCCAACTCGGCGTTTCCACCTATTTTAAGTGTTGTAAAATCCTTCAAGGGATAGTCTTTATAGTAAACAGATTTTAATTTTGTAAGCATTTATTTTGCCTTGAGATGTTTAATTTCTCTACCAAGAGGTTTCCAAGTTTGGTAATATCACCTGCTCCAATTGTTAATACTAAATCATCAGGTCTTAATGTTTCAGAAAGTTTAATGGCTACTTGTTCTAAAGAACCGTTGAGGTATTGTGTATCAGCATTATTAATGCTTTTTGCAAAAATTTCTGCATTAATACCTGCTTTTGGGGATTCTCCGGCAGAATAAACATCTGTTATGTACACTTTATGGGCATTTTCAAAAGATTCAGAAAATTCATTCCACAGATTTGAAAGTCTGGAGTATCTGTGTGGCTGAAACACAGCAATAACACGTCCTTTTTCTAACGATTTAACTACTTGTTTTGCACTATTTAATGTTGCTTTTAATTCTGTCGGATGATGTGCATAATCATCTATAATCTTTATGCCGTCAACTTCTCCGACCGTTTGAAAACGTCTTTTCATCCCGGTGAATTGTTCTAGCGTTTTTGATATTATTTCAAAATCAATATCATTTTCAAGTGCTATTGCTGTTGCTGCTATGGCATTTGACAAATTATGAAGCCCCGGAACACCTAATTTGATTTTGCCTATAAATTCGTTAGCTTTATAAACATCAGCACAAGTCGTATAGCCTTCATATGCTATATTTTTAGCTTTGTATAAGGCTTTTTCATGATTTTTATTTTCTTCATTTGTGCTGTATAAAATAATTCCGCTATGATTGATTTTTTCAAATAAGGACATATTTCCTGTACAGTCCGCATTAAGTATAATTTTAGCATTCTTGTCAAGGTTTGAAATATAAGTTTTAAAAGTATTTATTAATTGATCAAAACCTTCTGTGTAGTGGTCATGATGATCTAGTTCCAAATTTGTTATAACCGTATAGTTTGGAGAATAAAACTCAATAGTTCCGTCACTTTCATCCAATTCGGCGATGAAATATTTTCCGTTTCCAAGCTTTGAATTAGTGTTTAAAACAGGCATTTGTCCGCCAACAACAATTGAAGGGTTTTGTTTTGCTGCTTCAAAAATTAGTGAAACCATACCGGTTGTGGTTGTTTTGCCGTGAGTTCCCGAAATTCCTATAGAAACCTGTTTTTTAACAAGTCCTAATCCACTCATTAAGGCTTCAAGTATTTGAGAGCGGTGAAGAATAGGAACACCTCTATTTTTAGCTTCTATAAGTTCCGGATTATCTATTTTTATTGCAGAGCTGACAACCACAAGACCTGCATTGCAGATGTTTTTTGCATTATGTCCAATAAAAGTTGTTCCACCCAATGCTGAAATTGAAAACATATTTGGATTATCTTTTATGTCAGAGCCCGTGACTTTATATCCAAGCTCCAATAGGAATTTTGCCAATCCACTCATACCTATTCCACCCAAGCCTATGAAGTGAATCGCTTTTTTATTTTCTTTTGTTACACATTTTGGAAATTTTAAATTTTTGTCTATCATAAATTTTGTAGGGTTCATTTAATTATATTCCTTTTTTATCCTCTCTTTTCTTAAAATTATACAACAAAACGATGGGTTCAAATAACTTTAATTTCTGCTATAATAATTTTTGTTAAAATTTATGTGAAAAAGTAACAAATTTTTTTAAATGGATGTTTTTAAATTAATACTAATGACATAAGGAATAATGTTATGAAAGTAACAAATGAAACGAATTTCGAACCGTTTAATCCTCCTCAAAGAGTGGCTATACCTGCAAAACAAGTGCAAGTACCTGATACAGCCGGTCAAGATGAAGTAATTTTGCCCAAAACCCCCATTGATTCTGAAAAAAAATCACAGGGCGCATTGCAATCGGTAAAAAACTTTATTTCCAGCATTAAAAAAGCATTTATTAATATATCAGAATATTCAAGTGGGGCTGCAAACAGTATTGTGAACGGCTTTGTTGCTGCCGGCACTACTTTGGGAGTTGCCTGGCTTGTAAATACAGCTAAACAAGAAAAAGGCACAACACAAATTTTCAAAGGAATTGGCAATGGTATTGTAAATTCAGTAAAAGGTGCAGGAAAAGCTGTTGCTTCAATTGTAACAAATAGTCCTCTTAAAACACTTAAAAATATAGCTTATGCTCCATTTAAGGCTATTAGTGCTGTTAAAAATATAAAATCTGTCGGGAAGATCGGCAAAACAGTTGCAGTATTAACAGGTCTTGCAGCGGCAGGTGCTACATTATTTAGAGCAAACTTAAATGTAAGCGAAAAAACAGCTCAAGTTGATCATAGATACAATACAGGGCATAGAGTTGTAGAAAAATAAATTTTTAAATAATAAAAAGAAGATTACTGAATAAGTAGTCTTCTTTTTTTATAATATAAC
>JAQUYY010000060.1 GCA_028691575.1 Candidatus Gastranaerophilales bacterium | reverse complement strand
TTGGTTTGTTCACTTTTTATATCTGTAATAATTTTTGTACTCATTTACTCAGCCTCTTCTTTCATTAATGTATCCAAAACTATTAAAATAGCATCAGCTGTCATTTGAGGATAAACTTTTTCATTAATTACAACGACTGGAGCAAGTCCGCATGCACCAAGACAACTAACTGTTTCAACAGTGAATAAGCCGTTTTCGCTAGTAATTTTTCCTTCTTGCAGTCCTGTTTTCTTTTTAATTGCACTCAAAACAGGCATTGAACCTCTAACATGGCAAGCTGTACCATCACATACTCTGATTTCATATTTGCCTTTAGGGTCTAAGCTAAACTGGCTGTAAAATGTGGCTACTCCGTATACACTTGCAGGTGATATACCTATTAATTCTGCAACATAAGCTAAAGCATCTTCGGGCAAATATCTGTAACTTTCCTGAATACGCTGAAGTATAGCGATTAAATTTGCTTTTTTGCAATCATAGCTTTCTGTAATTTGCTTGATCTGGGCAAAATCTACAGAAGATTTATTTGCTATTTCTGCCATTTTTGACTCCTTTTCCATACTTAAATAATTATTCTTAATGACGTTTAATAAACTTCGTAGTTCCTTTTGCCAATTTTAATTAAAACAGCAATTTAAACGTGAAATATATCACTATTAATTTACCTAAAATATAAAATAAATTCAAGTTTTTTCTTTATAGCCACAACATATTGCCCAACATCATATTATGAAATATTTATAAATTTTTTATAAATATAAATAAGGAGCAGGATATGGATAAATTAGTTTCGATTATTGTAACTACTTATAATAGGGCGGAGTATTTAGAGGAATGTATTTCGTCGATAATTAATCAAACATATAAAAATATTGAAATTTTGATTATTGATGACGGCTCAACTGATAATACATCAGATGTTGTGAAAAAATATTTTGATTCAAGAATTAAGTATATTTATCAGGAAAATTCAGGTCAAAATAGTGCTAAAAACAAGGGGCTTTTAGCTTCAAATGGTCAATATATAACAATTTTAGACTCCGATGATATGATACTTCCTGATAAAATTGAGAAACAGGTTGAAATTCTTGAAAGCAATGAAGATGTAGGTTTAGTTTATTGTGGAAGTTTTATTATTAATGAAAAAAATGAAATTATTGGGCAGCAAAAAATTAAAAAACATAATGGGAATGTTTTAAATCAGCTTTTAAGGACAAATTTTCTTTATAATGGCTCAAATGCTCTATTCAGAAGAGATTGTATAGAAAAAGCAGGAATATTTGAAGATTCGATAAATAGGATGACGGATTGGTTTTTATATTTGAAATTTGCGATGTATTTTGATTTTTATTGTTTGGATGAATACCTTGTAAAATATAGGGTTCATTGCAATAATATGAGTTGCGGTTTTGAAAAATATGAAATTGCAGGATTTGATATTTTAAATAAAATTTTTGTTCACAAAAAATTCCCTAAAAAATTACTAAAATTTAAGAATAAATATTATGCTCTCAGGTATAAATATGTTGCAGACAGGTTTTTTGAGAATAAATTGCTTAAAAAAGCCAGATATTACTATATTCAAACATTAAAAAGTGATTTCCGTTTAATTTCAAGTGATTTTTTGTGTGTTAAATTTTTATTAACTTTTTTTCCATACAAGTTAGCAAAGATTTTAAAAAATATAAAAGAGCGAAAGCTACAGGAGGTAAAATGAATCCTTTAGTCAGTATTTGTGTGCCGAATTACAATTATGAGAGGTTTATCGGTGAAACGATTGAAAGTGTTTTAAGACAAACTTATGGGAATTTTGAGCTTATAATTGTTGATAATTGTTCTACCGATAATTCGATAAAAATAATAAAATCTTATGATGATAAAAGGATTAGGTTTTATCAAAATCATGAGAACATAAATATTTATAAAAATGTGAATAAAGCTCTAAGTCTTGCTAATGGTGAACTTGTTGCCGTTTTGCATTCAGATGATTTTTATGAGTTGAATTTTCTTGAAGAAGTTGTAAAAACATATAAAAAATATCCTGACAAAAAAGTTTTTGTAACAGGAGCTTATAACTATCACCATGAAAAAAAATATTCAAAGCATCAAATACCTTTTGATACAGAGGGAATAATTACTAAAGAAGAAGTATTTATTAGGCTTCAACCTATAAATATAGTTGGAAACGGTGTAAATGTTGTATTGCACAAAGAATGTATTGCAAATCTCGGCGGTTATTCTGACAAATTCCGATATCCGTCCGATTATGAATATTGGCTCAGATTATCAACAAAATATGACTTTGTATCGATTCCAAAACTGCTTGCATATTACAGAATACACGATTCTAATACTTCGCATAGAGTAAATTTGAATTTAGATATGTTCAAAGAGGGATATGAAATTTTTAACCTCCCTTATTTGGAAAAATATTCGACAAAAAATTTAATTAGATTTCTAAGAATTGCTCCGGTATTTGAAAAATCCCTAAGAATGGGGCTGGTATACAAATCCGGTGATTTAACCAGAAGAATGCTATTGACAATATTAAATTATTTTCCGGAAGCCATTTTAAACCCTTATTGGACAATCAGCTATTTGCTCAGTTTTTTAACCGACAATGTTGAAACAGAAGAGTATACTAAATTTTTATTGAAATTTTACAGAATAATTTTGTATCCGCACAAGGTTTTAACAAAATTATTAGTGAATTATACGATTGATAATCAAGAAAAAATTTTATCGGGATAAAACTGCTCGTTACAAATTATTAAAAACATGCCCTTAACATGATTTATAATTATACTGATAAAAAGTGTTCAGGTCATTATGTATACAAAAAAACAGCTGATTATTATAATTTTTCTTTTGGTAACTTCATTTTTACCTTTAATTTCTTATGCTCAATCTAAAAATCCTGCTCAAAATACTTTTATTGAAGCTCAAGACAGCGATTATATAGTAATTGCCGATATGTATTTTAAAAATAAACAATATAATGAAGCAGTTGAGTATTATACTTATGCGCTAAGTTCAAACAATAAAAATTCATACACATACTATAAAATAGCGGAATGTCATTTTTATGCCGATGAGATTGAATTAGCATTAAAATTCATAAATAATGCGTTGGAAATTGATTCTGAAAACCAAAATTATTTAAAACTGAAAGGTGATATTACAAAAAATTCCGTACCTGTTAAAAATATTACTTATAATGCAGATTATTACAACGAAAAAGGCATGGATAATTTAAAAAAACAACAAACCCAAAATGCTGAAAATTATTTAAAAAAATCTATAGAAATTGATAATAATAATGCTCAGACGTATAATAATTTGGCAGGTGTCGAATATCAAAAAGGCAATATAAATCAGGCGATAAGCCATTATGAAGAAGCAATTAAAATTGATTCCGAATATTTTTTATCATATTATAATTTAGCCGTTCTTTATAAAAATACCGGTAATGTTGCAAAATTTTTGGAATATTTAGATAAAACTATTTTAAAAAATTCAAATTTTGCTCCTGCTTATTATCAAAAAGCACTTTATTATAACAATATTTCAGATGAAATAAATACAATTAAAATGCTTGAAAAATCTGTTTCAACGGATGAGAGTTATTCTCCTGCAAATTATTTGCTCGGAATTATTTATGCTAACAGAGGTGAGTCTATAAAAGCTGAAAATTTTTTAAAAAAAGCATTTGTGGAAAATAGCAGAAATCTTGAATTTTATAAAAAACTTGGTGAAGTTTTACAATCCGTTAATAAACCGGATGAGGCCGAAGAACTTTATCGCAAAGCATTAACTTTGTCGCCGAATAGTATAGAAATTTATCATGAATTAGCTAAAATTTATTTAAAAAATAATAAAAATGATGCTGCGATTAATATTCTTAATAAAGGTCTTTTACTTGAAGGAAATAATGCCGATTTTAATAATTTAAAAGGAGTTGCCTATTATAATAAAAAGGAATACATAACCGCAAAAAATTTATTCCTAACAGCCTGTAAACTAAATAATAAAAGACCTGTTTTTTATTACAATCTTAGTCAGGCTTATATGTATCTAAATCAAAAAGATAAGTCGAATTCGGCTTTTTATCAGGCTATTTCAATTAGTCCGCAATCAGAGCAGCAATATGTGGATTTGTCTAAGATATTTTACAATAAAAAAATGGATCAATATGCTATTAAAATATTGAAAGACGGAATTGCAGTATATCCGGATAATGAGTATTTAACTCTTACTTTAGCTAAAATATACAAGCAAAAACAAAAAATTAATGAAGCAAAAAATTTACTTGAGAATTATTTATTGAAAAATCCAAATACATTTATAATTAAGGATTTTATCAATACATTGTAATTTTTTAAAAATAATTATTTGTAAACTTTTTTCAATAAAAGTGACTAAATTTGGCAATAAATTTATTCACCTCACTTAAAATATATGAGTTACATGAGGCTGTATCAAATAAATGAAAATTTTACCAAATGAAGTGAAATATTTAAGTAAAGATGTCACTGATAAAATTGGAAAGTGGTCTACTTTAAATTGTGATACACAGCGTTTGATAATGGGAGTTGCCGCATTATCTACTCAACCTTTAATTGATTATAATAATAAAAATGTTGACAAAACAACAAGAAATTATTCTGTTGCAAGAACAATACTTAAAATTATAGTAGGAACAACAGTTGGCGTTATTGTCAGACGTGCTGCTTTAAAATGGGCAAAAGGTAATGGTAAAAAATTCTTATTAAAAAATATAATACCAAACACTAAATCTTATTATGAGGATATATATGCGATAAAAAATCAAAATGAGTTAGAGAAAATTGCCAAAATAGATGAAATATTAAAAACACGTGTTAATAAATTAAGTCAGAATAAAATAGATAAACTTAATCAAAAGAAACAAAAAGCAATAGATACACAATTAAAACTTGAAGAAAAACTTAAAAAAATTATCGTAACTATTAAGAATATAGATGAAGGTGAAAAAGGTTTTGTAGAGCAATATATTCATGCTGCTTCAAACATAGTTGCAACAATTGCAGTAATACCGTCAACTCTTTTCTTGGATGCTCCCATCATGTCATTAGCAATAAACAAATTAATGCCGCCTATTAAACATTATTTGGAAAAGAAAGAAAATGGTGGTAATCAATGAGTATAACTAATACTATTCAAAGAAAACTACAAAGATTTTCTACCGATAAAATGTCCGATGCCGGAACTTTACTCAAAATGTTATCCACTATTACTTGGGCAGTATCTTCGTTAGCACAGGTTGCAGCAATTACTACCAATAAAGAAATTCCAACTAAGGATAAAAAATTTCTTATTCCTCAAGAGATAGCAGATGGTGTGGTTAATGTATCCTTATTTTGGACTTTTACCGGAGGTTTTCAAAAAATTCTCGGGAATTTTTTAAATGCTAAATACATGCCATATGCCTTAAATCCTAAAAACAAAGAAAATGCCAGAGATTTTTTAAGTTATAGAGTAGTGGACAACGATTATAGAGTTAAGAGATTAGTAAAAAAGTTTTTGAAAAATGTATATGTAGATTCAAAAGTAAATTGTGAGGACAAAGAAACTTTTAACGGATTGATTAAATCTATTGAAAAGAATTTTAATAAAGAAAAAGCTGTTAAATTAACGCAAGATATTGATTCACCTGATTTTTTAAAATTTTCAAAAAATTTAATAAATAAAACACTTGAATGTTCTGATGATGTATGTCATAAATTTCTTTCTCATATTGAACCAAGAGTTATTGCTCCTGAACTCGCATTAGCGCTGCCTGTTATAGCAGGTATTGTAGGTTCAATTGCAGCAAGCAATATAATAACACCTTTGGTTAGAAACAAAATTGCTTCTTTTTGGCAAGCTAAAGAAGTTAGCGCAGATAAAGCAGTTGATTTTGGCAATCCAAAACCTTTTACAACTATAAATAGATATAATAACGTTAAAATGAATGATTTTTTAAATGTTACAAAATCAGGCGGATTAAGAATTTAATACAGACTAAGCGTTGCAAACAAATTATTAAACAAATGCGCAAAAATACAGGGAACTATAGAACCTGTTATTTGTCTTGTAGTGCCAAGGATTAGCCCTATTGCAGTGACAGCAACTATTGCCGTTGTATAATCCAAATATTGAGAATGAGAAAATCCGAAAATTAATGATGTTATAAAAATTCCGCCAAATATTCCGAATGCTTTTATTAAAGCAGGCTGCATAAACCCTCTAAAAAATACTTCTTCAACGATAGGCGCTACAAAGACAGCAAATACCGAGATTAATTGGATTTTATCTCTGGGAATATCTGTATATGGATTAGCTTCAGGAATTATGCCGACAGAAACAAAAAAATAGCTTACTAATGTTGTGCTGACAACTAAAATAAATGATACAGAAAATCCGGTTAAAAAATCTTTCGAAAAATTTTTCTTATTTATTCCCATCGCGGTAAAAAAAGGAATTTTGTATTTATAACGAACAATTAAAAATACTATTAATAATGTAAAAATTGATAAAAAAAGTTGTAATGCTCCTGTGAAAAATAGTAATTCTGAATTAATCTTAAAAAATATTAAGGTGCTTAAAGTCAACAAAGATAATACAAAGATAATGAGATATGCATATACGATATCAGAGATTTTCCATGGTACTTTACCATTTAATTGCACATTAATATTTCCACTCATATTACATATTCCTTAAAATAAATTGAGTATTTCTCGTATAGTTGTTATTATTTATAAAGAGTAATTACATAGTGTAAAAGTTATGAAGAAAAAACATATTCACCTTATAGAAGTTACTATCTGGCTAATTATAATTAGTTTAATAAGTTTGATTGGAATATATATCGCAAAAGAAAATTTTGCGCCAAAAGAATTCTATCATGTTAAATTCAAGGATGTAGACGGCTTAATAGTCGGCTCACCCGTTAGAATGATGGGTATTCAGATAGGGCATGTCTCACAAATTAAGCCCATATATGATTCTGTTTTTTTAACATTTGTCGTTACCAAAAAAGATATTAAAATACCTAAAAATGCTTTGGTAAATGTAGAATTTACCGGCATGGCAGGCTCAAAATCTCTTGAAATTGCCCCTTGTAATAATTGTCATGGATTTGATGTTATAGAACCGATTAGGGTAGATTATGTTATGGAAGCTCAAAATAAGCTTGCAGAAGCTTTATTAACTACAACTAAAGGCTCATTGGAAATTTTTGATAATGGAGATACCCATACTTATAAAGATACCATCAATTTCGCTAAAAAAATAACTGAAGATATGACAAATCAATTCTTGGAATCGGACAAAATTATAAAAGAAGCAAATCAATCTGTTGTTAATACTTTAAACCCGATTAAAAAATCCTTGGAAAAGAAAAAAAATTCTTTGAATTTTATACAAAAACAGCCTGAAAATAAAAAAGATAATGTTGAAAATATATTAAAAGCCATTTCTAAAAGCAGTCAAATGGCAAAAAAATCACTTACTGAAGAAAATTTAGAAAAATTAAATATAGAATTATTGAAGATTAAAAATAACTTGAATTTAATAAATGAAAATATGCCTCAGAAGAAAAATTTAACAGAAATTTTTGATAAAATGTCTGAAAAACTTGAGAATTTACCGACATTTAATTTATCACAAAGTGAAATTGATGATATAAAAAACAAACTAGATGAATTTAATAATTCAATAGAATCTTTAATGCAAGAAATTTAGATATAAGATAGGGGGAATTGATATGGAAACAAGTTTAAAAAAGCCTGAAAATATTTCGGTTTGCGAACATCCTTTGGCACTTCATAATTTAACAATTATGCGAGATAAAAATACGTCTGCCGAGTTATTCAGAAATGCGACAAGACGTTTAGCTGAAGTTTTGTTTTTCAGTTCTACGGATAATTTGCCGACAGTAAAAACCCAAATCGAAACCCCTATAGCTCTTACAGAATCTCAAATAATTGATCCCGAAGCAGAAATTATTATTGCACCGATTTTAAGAGCAGGACTTTTGTTTGGTGATGTTGCAAGCACACTTTTACCCGATGCAAGAGTTCATCACTTAGGGCTTTATAGAGATGAGGTGACTCTAAAGCCTGTGACTTATTATAATAATCTGCCGAAAAATTTTAAAAATCCTAATAAAACTTATGTCTACATACTAGATCCAATGCTTGCAACCGGGGGATCAGCAATTGCATCGATTCAAATGCTTGAAAAATATGATATTCCTCATGAAAATATACGTTTTATTTGTCTTTTAAGTGCTCCTGAAGGTATTAAAACATTTCATGCTGCATATCCCGATATAAAAGTCATAACAGCATGGATTGACGAAAGGTTAAACCAAAACGGCTATATTGTACCGGGTTTAGGTGATGCAGGGGATAGAACATTTAATACAATTTATTAAAAAAGATATTTACAAAATAACTTTGTATTGTTATAATTGTCATGCAATACAAAATTAAATATAGGCTTATGATTAAACCTATTTCTTATACAAATAAATCGAATATTTCATTTAAGAAAAGTGAAAAAAAGAAAAAATCACCTTATTATAAAGTTGCAAAAAAGACAATTGTAGTTAACACCAGGAATGCAAATTATCAATCCGAGCATTTGAATATTTTGAGGAGAAAAATGCCAAAATTGCTCTTTATTCGCAACTCGATAAAAAGCAGAATAGGAAACAGTTTATAACCTTATTAAATGCATTTTCCCTAGTATTATTGGCTTTAGCTTCCGACTGAAATATTTGATAACTCTAAAACATATATTTGAACAGCTTTTGACACACTTCCCCCTGTTTTCCCCTAACTTCCGCATCGTGCCAAAATTGGACTTTTTATTTCGCATTAAAAAATCGCCTCTATTATAGACACGTCAAAGGTATTTGGCGAATAGAGCAAAAATTCAACAACCGGTTTATAGTCCGGAAATAGTCCAAAAAGTGGCATTTGTATCATTTTGTTTTTATCGCCAAAACTCGCCACCCATAAAGCTAACAGGCAAGTTGGCACGAATCGCAATCGGATTTTAAATTATATTCTCCTATTATAATTTGACAGACAGAATGGAAAATGTGA
>JAQUYY010000059.1 GCA_028691575.1 Candidatus Gastranaerophilales bacterium | reverse complement strand
ACTTCTTTTAAATCACCGTTTTCTTTTACAAAAATTTTTGCTTTATCAGAGAGAGTCTCAACTTCTTTATAATTTATAATAACATTGCCTTTAGCTGTCATTATGCTTGAAGTTTTGTCAAACTCCTGATAATCGGCTTTTATTGTTACAACAAGTTTTTTCTTTTCTTTAATAGAGGTAAAAGCATTTCCTTCAGCCTGCAATTTGTTTTCTAACAAAGAAAGCCTGATAATGTTAGCTTTTATTTCATTTTGAGAAATTCCGTTATCCTTAATTGCATACGCACCGTCAATAAAAATTGCTTCTTCAGGTTTGTTATCTTTTCCTATTCTAACAGCAGCTTTTGGACTTTTAACAGTTATATCATCCAGGTTAACCTTTACAGCGCCTTCGAAAGTAGTTATATTTGTTTGCCCATCATGGCTTTGTTTATTAGCTTGTATAAGCAAGTCACTGGCGAAAGTTTTTATCAGATGACCACATGCCAAAACTGTTACACTTAAAATCAATATAAAACTTGTTTTTTTCAATTTGTTCATAATTCAGTCATTTCTCTTTCTTTTTTATTTAATTATATAATTTTGCGATCGAATTGCCTATCATTTTAAATTTTGTAAAGTCTGCGTTAAAAATACATTTATCGCTAATTGTTTTTATCTCATTAGCTTTTTCAATTTTTACATTGCCTTCTGCTGTTATATCTTCTTCTTTTCCTGTCCAATAAAGTTTATCTGCTTCAACATAAACTTGCTTATCGGTTAAAATCCTTGCACCTGATGAAATTTGGATTTTTTTATTATTTGACAAATAAGAACCTGTCGGAGCATCAAAACTAAGTACAACTTTTCCGTCCTGATAAAAATTCCCTTTAATTTCACTTAAAATAATGGTATTTTTATCTCCTTGATAAGTTCCTGATTTTGCATATATTTCCCAATATTTTTGGGCATCTTTTGTTTCGGTAATTATTAAATCCTCTACTTGAACCTGATCACTTTGGGTTAATATTTCATCTTCTTCTTTTATGTCAAAATTTTTAGTTAAATTTGTTGAAATAATAAAAACAATCATCGTTAGAATAATTGTTACAGATAATAAGATACTTGCAAAAATTGATTTTTTTGACATTCAAACTAATTCCCGATTCTTATACACTTTATATTATTTTTCAATTTTAGCAGTAATATGAAAAATATAGAATAGTTTTTAAATAATATTAATTAATATTTAACGTTTAAATATCAAAAATGATTATTTTTCATAATAAAAAACAGCCAAGAGAACTCTTCGCTGTTTTGTTAAAATATAATAATTTTAATTAACTATTTTTGAGTTTTTTGCTGCTCATATGCATATTGCTGAGAATTAAGCATTCTTGAATTTGAATTTTGTTCAGGAGTTTTTGAAGAAATCATATGGCTTTGACCATTTTTAACTATTGAGTGAATATGAGTTAAATTTTTGTCAAGATCCGCTAAAATATTTTCGGCATATTTATTTGCACCATCTTTAATCATTTGAGCTTCTGAATAAGCATTAGCTTTAATGGATTCAACATCAACTATAGCTTGTTTTTTCATTTCTTCACAGTCTGAAATAACTTGTTGCCGGATTTTTTCAGCTTCAGATTGAACGGCATTTAAAAGTTCTGATTCGCTTAAAATCTGTTCTGCTCTGTACTTAGCTTCGCCCATTAATTGATTAACTTTGTTTTGAGTTTCTGCTTGAATTTCTTCACGTCTTTTTAAAATTCCGCAAGCTTCTTGAATTTCTCCCGGAATAGCAGCTCTGATTTTGTCCAATATATCTATAACTTTTTCGTGATGTACTATCACAAATGGAGTTAAAGGTATTGGCAAGCCTTTAAGTACCATGATTTCTAATTTGTCCAAGAGTTTGTAAATACTGTTTACTGTCATACTTTATATCCTCATTTCTTCATACTTTCAAAATAATCATTAACAGATTGTGGTACAAGGTTAGAGATATCTCCTCCGAGAAGTGCAATTTCTCTAACTACACTTGATGATAAAAAATTATACTTCACTTTAGGAACTAAAAAAATAGTTTCTAAATCTTTGCAAAGATTTTTGTTCATTTGAGCCATTTGCATTTCATGTTCAAAATCCGAAACAGCCCTCAAACCTCTTATTAAAGCATTGGCATTTTTGCTTTGGGCATATTTGACGGTTAATCCGTTAAAACTGTCGACTTCTACATTTTTAATATCTTTTATAGCATCTATTATTAAATCAATTCTCGTTTCAATAGGTAAAAAAGGTGTTTTAGATTGATTGATTAATACGGCAATAATAACTTTATCAAAGAGTTTTGATGCTCTTTTAAGAACATCAATATGACCGTTTGTAATAGGGTCAAAACTTCCCGGATAAATTGCCAGCGTCATTAATTTGCCACCTTTTTGTTTAATCTTATTTTTCTTAAATATAAGTATATTACTTAATATAGTATAATTATAGTATTATGAATTTTAAAAACATTGTCATTTCGTAAAATTATTCATTTTTGTTTACATTTCTTTAAAAAAGTACTATAATCGAAAGTGATTTGATTATTTTTAGCTGTTTGGAAGGAAGTTATTATGAAAAAGTTTTTGAATTTATACAATTCTTTAAAAATCAAAAGTAAAATTTTATGTTTTTCGGGGCTTATTGCTCTCTTATTTATTATTGCATTTACAATAAGTATTAAAAATTCTGTAATTCCTTTTGTTCATCAATATGCTGTTGATATTGCGAAAAACAGATACGATTATTTAAAAATGCTTATTGTCGAGCAGAATTTGACTATGGCAAAAGATACTAATATCATTGCTAATACCAATGCTATAAAGCAGTCCATTTTCAAAAAAGATTCCACTATTTCTGCATATTTAAAAAATTTCAAAACAAAAGCAGATATAATTTTTATTTTAGACAGAAACGGTTCTATTATAGCCAGTAATCATAATCGCAGCTCATATGGCGAAAAAACAAGTTTGAATCATGTAATACAAAAAGCTATGATTGAAAATAAAGAAATAAATTCTTTTGAGATTTTAACGAAAAAAGATTTGTTAGCCGAAAGCAATTCTTTGTATGAAAAAGTTAAGATGACAAGAAAAGAAACTAAAGGATATAAAAAAGGATTTATTGATAAATATACAGAAGAGGATGCTCTTGTAAATACAGTAATTACGCCGGTTAAAAATGATTTCGGTCAAGTTATAGGTGCAGTTGCTGCTTTAGAAATTTTAAACAGGAATTATAAATATGTTGATCTCGTCAAAAAAGGTGATGAAGGTATAGCAGCAACGATTTTTAAAGATGACTTGAGAATTACAACATCTGTTCCCGGAAGTGATAACGGTAGAGCAACGGGGACTTTATTATCAGAAAAAGTAGTGGATAAAGTTTTAATAAATCAGGAAGATTTTGTCGGAAGAGCAAATGTTGCAGGAATTCCAATGTGGTCATATTATGTTCCTTTAAAAAATTCAATGGGAAAAACTATAGGTATATTTTTTGTTGCAATGTCAGAAAAACAAGTAATGAATATTGTATTAAGCAGTTTTTTAAAAGTTATCGCAATTAGTCTATTTGTTGTAATTGCTATTTTTATTCCTACGGTTATATTTTTTAGTAATAAATTCAGTATTCCTATCAATAATTTAGCTGAAGTATCAAAGAAAATTTCTGACGGCGATTTAACTGCAGAAATTAAAAAAAGCGGATTAAACGATGAAATCGGATATTTGGAGAATAATTTTTCTATAATGACTAATAATTTAAGAAAATTAATTGGCAATGTTTTGGAATCTGTAGATAATGTATCAAAAGGTTCTGCTGAAATATCCGTTGCATCAAATCAAACCGCTGAAGGAGCGCAACAAGTTGCTATTAGTGTCGGTCAATTGGCTTCAGGTTCACAGGAGCAAGCAAATAATGTGGGCGAAAGCTTGGATAATATTAATCAAGTTAATATAGCAGTAAAACGAATTTATGATAATGCCGAAAAAACCGTAGATTTATCAAAATCTACGGAAAATAACGCACAATCAGGAGCTTTGTATTCTAAAAAAGCTATTGAAAAAATAAATGAAATTAAAGATATAGCAACAGATGCTTCTCAATCAATAAATCAACTTGGTAAATTAAGTGAAGATATAGAACAAATAGTTGATTTAATCAAAGGTATAGCAAATCAAACCAATTTACTTGCCCTAAATGCTGCTATCGAAGCTGCAAGAGCAGGCGAGCATGGAAAAGGTTTTGCGGTTGTAGCAGAAGAAGTGAAAAAACTTGCCGGACAATCAGCTGAAGCTACCGATAAAATTACTCTAATGATTAAAGAAATTCAAACAAAAACTAATGGAACAATTACAACAATAAATGAAGTTTCTGATGAAGTAGAAAATGGCGTTAATATTGTAAGTGATGCTGAAAAAGCACTTACTGAAATTTTATTGGCAGCAAAACTTACAAGCGAGCAAATTGCTGCAATTTCTCTTGATGTTAATACTTTAGCCGAAAATTCTGATAAGGTGGTAAGAATGATGGAAAATGTTTCATCAATAACAGAAGAAACCTCAGCCAGTGCTGAAGAAATAGCAAGTATTACAGAAGAGCAATCTGCCGGTACTCAACAAATTAATGCTAGTGCTCAAGATTTGTCTAAAACAGCAGAAAATTTAAAAAAACAAATCGCTGTATTTAGAATATAACATTTTAAAAAATATTGTTTCTAAAATCGGTTAATTAATTTTAACCGATTTTTTCTTATAAAAAGAAATTAAATTTTAGTTTATAATGTTTGATTATGAAAAGAATTTTAACAGTTACAATTCTATTAATATTTTTTACTTGCGGATGTACTAACGGACAAAAACAAGTATCTTTAAATGAAAAAGATGAGCTTTTTAAACAAGGCATGGCTGAGTATAATCATCAAAATTTTGATAAATCTATAAATATATTTAGTGATTTAATCGAATTATACCCTGATTTTGACGATACATATTATAATTTAGGACTTGCTTATGCAAAAAATTATCAACTTGAATCTGCTGTTGATATTTGGCAAAAAGCCCTAAAAATATCACCTGACAATGAAAAATTATATTATAATATCGGAATTACATACAAATCGTTGGGAAATTACACCGAAGCTGTAAATTTTTTAAATAAATATTTACAACTAAATCCTGAAGATGTTAAAACTTTTGAACTTATAAAAATGTTAAAAACTACATCGCCGCAAGTCTTAGGGGATGGAATAATAGGTAAAGTATCTGTTGGAAAAAATAATAACAAATTTTTCAATAAATTCGCAAATGAAATACCTGCAAAAATTGAAATTTTACTTCCGGACGAAAATTCAAAAATCACATTAAAATATTTTTACAGGGGAATTGATAATTTGAAAATTTTAGTAAATAGCATAACTTTTGTCCCAAATGAACAAAAAATATATGATTTTGAATTAAAAAAACCTCAAAACACTTGGCCAACAGGCAATTACGAATTAACTGTATCGCTTAATGATAAAGAAAAATTTGCTTTATCTTTTTACATAAAATAACAGAATTATATTAACTTTTTGAAAAATAATTGACATGTTTCAAATAATAAGCTTAACTAAAATAAATATTTTATAAATCATGGCAACTTATGGTTAAATATTTTGTATGACTCGGGTGAATAAGAGGGAATGATAATTGAATTTAGCAGAAGGAACGAATCAAAGTAATAAATATACAGGGAAAGTTTATACCCCTGATGAAGTAAGAAATATCCTCTCTATGGATGCTCAGGATATTAGTAATTTATGCAAACAGGTTTATGTCTCACCAAAAAGGGATAGAAATACAGGAAAAACTTTTTTCCTTGAAAATGATGTCGAAATTTTAAAAAAAATAAAAGGACTGCATAATAAAGGACAACAAATAGCTGAGCAAAAGAATTTACCTGCTCAACCACCTGCAACTATTGCTAAAAAACCTGCAGCACAAGCTGTTAAAGAAGATATTACAGCTATAGCAAATGCTATAATTGAATCTCAAGAAAGCATTGTTGAAAAACTCTCTAATATCATTGATGAAAAACTTGATGGCATGGACGAAGTTGTTGTTGAACTTATCAGATGCAAAACTGAAAATGAAAAATTAAGACAAAAAATGAATAATTTAACAAAAGAAAATTATGAATTAAAAAATCAAGCTGAACAGTATATACCTCTTGGTTTTGGATTTTATGTGAAAAGATAATAATGCTGGCAAAAAGAATAATCCCATGTCTGGATGTTAAAGACGGACAAACAGTAAAGGGTGTAAATTTTCAAAATTTAAAATATGCCGGAGATCCGATTAGTCTGGCAAAAAAATATTCGGATCAGGGTGCAGATGAGCTTGTTTTTCTTGATATAACTGCAACAAATGAAGGACGAGCAACAATGATTAATGTTGTTGAAAATGTTGCAAAACAAGTTTTTATCCCTTTTACTGTAGGTGGCGGAATTAAAACAATCGAAGATATCAGAAATCTTCTTTTAGCAGGAGCTGACAAAGTTTCTCTAAATTCTTTTGCAGTTAAAAACCCTGAAATAATAAAACAAAGCTCACAAACCTTCGGTTCTCAATGTATAGTAATTGCAGTTGATGCAAAAAGAAAAGACGGCGATTTTTATGTTTATATTAATGCCGGACAAAAAAATACGGGAATTAAAGTATTAGATTGGGTTAAACAAGTAGAAAGCCTTGGTGCAGGTGAAATTTTGTTAACCTCAATGGATGCTGACGGAACTCAAAAAGGGTTTGATATAGAAATCACAAAAATTGTGTCAACAAATGTAAACATTCCTATTATTGCATCAGGTGGAGCAGGTGCAAATCCACAACATTTTTCTGATGTATTTATAAACGGGCATGCCGATGCTGCACTGGCTGCATCAATTTTTCATTTTGATACATTACCTGTTCCCGAATTAAAAAAACATTTAAGTGCAAATAAAATTCCCATTAGATTTTAATAATCATTTCCAAGTAAAAATATTTAAGCTATAATTATTATAAAAGTTACGGTTAACTTAGAATTGGCGGTGAAAGATGATTATACCTAGTATTGACATTATGGACGGCAAAGCTGTTCAGCTTAAGCAGGGTAAAGAAAAAGTTTTAGAAAAAGAAAATGTTTTTGAACTGGCAGGGTATTTTAGCCATTTTGGCGAAATAGCTGTAGTGGATATCGATGCCGCTATGGGTAAAGGTTCAAATTTAGAGATAATCAAAAAACTTTGTAAAAAATATGATTGTAGAGTCGGTGGCGGTATTAGATCCGTTGAAAAAGCAAAAGAAATAATTGCAGCAGGAGCTAAAAAAATCATAATCGGAACAGCTGCATCTGAAAACTTGTTAAATCTTTTACCAAAAGAAAAAGTTTTAGTTGCTCTTGATGCAAATCAGGGAAAAATCGTTCATGAAGGTTGGCATAAACAAATTAATGCTACTCCGGAAGACTTTATAAGACGTTTTGACAATCTTTGTTCGGGGTACTTGTATACAATTGTTGAAAAAGAAGGAATGATGCAGGGAACTGACTTAGAAGCATATGAAAAAATCCGTTCTAAAACTAAAAAAGAAATTGTTGCAGCAGGTGGAATCAGCACAATTGATGAAATTGTAAAACTTGATAAAATGGGCATTAATTCACAATTAGGAATGGCTATTTATACAGGTGCAATAAAATTAGAGGATGCATTCAGCGAATTAATTGATTTTGAAAAAGGAAACGGGATTGTTCCGACTGTTGTGCAAGATATAAATACCATGCAAGTTTTGATGGTAGCTTATAGCAATAAAGAATCTTTAAAAATTGCTTTTGAAAAAGGCTTGGGTACTTATTTTTCCAGATCTCGCAATGAAATTTGGACAAAAGGTTTAACATCAGGCAATATTCAAAACTTAAAAAAGATTAAATATGACTGCGATAAAGATACACTTCTTTTCCTCGTAGAACAAAAAGGTGTAGCTTGTCATACCGGCTCATATTCCTGTTTTGAAAACAAGAAATTTAATCTAAAAGAACTTTATGAAGTTTTAGAAGACAGACAAACAAAAATGCCTGAAAATTCTTTTACAACAAAGTTATTCAAAGATGAAACGTTTTTAAAAAGAAAAATTAATGAAGAGGCATTTGAAGTTATACATGCTGATAAAAGAGAAGAAATCATCTGGGAAGTGGCTGATTTAACATATTTTGTCCTTACATATATGGTTAAACATGGCGTAACTATTGATGATGTAAAAAATCATTTAGCACAAAGACGCAATTAGGCTCAAAAAATGAAGATTTTAAAATTCAATGAATTAGACGATAAGTTTTTTGAATATAAAAAATTTGAAGGAATTGACATCGTCAATTCTATAATTGAAGATGTCAAAAATAATGGTGATAAGGCTATTAGAGCTTATAGTGCTAAATTTGGCGATGGTGATTTTGAAAAATTTGAAGTTACCCAAGCTGAAATTGATAATGCGATAAATCAAACCCCCAAAAATGTTATTGGAGCAATAAAAAAATCTGTTGAAAATGTTAAAAATTTTGCTAAAAGGCAATTTGAAACAATTATGGCAATGGAAACGGAAATTGACGGTTCAACCTTAGGGCATAGAATAATATCTATTGAAAAAACAGGTTCATATGTACCCGGAGGAAATTATCCGCTACCTTCATCTGCTATAATGACAGTTGTTCCGGCAAAAGTTGCAGGCGTAAAAGAAGTTATAGTTTGCAGCCCAAAGATTCAACCTGTAACAATTGCAGCTTGCAAGATTGCAGGAGCTGATAGAATCTTTAAAATCGGCGGAGTTCAAGCAATTGCAGCTATGGCATATGGTACGGAAACCATTCCAAAAGTTGATAAAATTGTAGGTCCGGGAAATAAATTTGTTACTGCAGCTAAAAAAGAAGTATACGGTATTTGCGGAATAGATTTTCTTGCAGGTCCAAGTGAGGTTATGATTGTAGCAGATGAGACATCTAACCCTAAATTTGTTGCAGCAGATATGCTGG
Organism: Candidatus Gastranaerophilales bacterium; assembly: GCA_028691575.1. Taxonomy (GTDB): domain Bacteria; phylum Cyanobacteriota; class Vampirovibrionia; order Gastranaerophilales; family JAQUYY01; genus JAQUYY01. The sequence continues at coordinate 206 of JAQUYY010000059.1, read as the reverse complement.
CTCAAGCAGAACATGATAAAGAAGCACAAGCTGTCTTAATAACGACTTCTCAAGACTTTGCAAATACTGTTATAAAAGCAATTAACGAATTTTTATCTACTTTAGAAACAGCATTGATAGCAAAAGAAGAATTAAAAAATTCTTGCATTATTTTGATAGATAATATTGAGCAAGCAATTGAACTTTTAAACAAAAAAGCCCATGAA
>JAQUYY010000058.1 GCA_028691575.1 Candidatus Gastranaerophilales bacterium | reverse complement strand
CTTTTGATGTAACACCTGCTAATTACATTGCGGGAATAATTACAGAAATCGGTATTCTAAAACCAAATTTTTCTGAATCAATAAAAAATGCTTTTAAAAAATAATCATACTTTGTATGCTTTTATGTAGAAAAGATATCCGCCAACAGCGCTTATTACGATAACGGGAATCCATGCCGACAAGGATGGAAATATAACGCCGGATTCTCCTAATGATCTTGAAAATGCCATTATTATGTAATAGCAAAATATAATAAATATACTGCAGAGAAATCCTCTGTTAAATCTTGCTCTTGGCGGGGTGATAGCAATTGGAATGCCTATAAGAACAAAAGCAAGAGTCATTAGAGGAATAGAAAATTTTTCTTGCAAATCTATTTTTAATGCTGACGTGTTATTAGATTGATTTTTTTGATAATTAATATATCTTATAAGATTAATAAAATTCAATTCTTGAGATTTATGCTTTTTTAATTTATCTAAAAAGCTGATATTATTATAAAGTTTCCATTGTCCAAATACTGTAGTATTAAGTGAATTTCCTTTAGTGGAAATTGTGTACATAACACCTTTTTTAAATACCCAGTATTCAGGGGTTGTATAACCATGTCTGGATTGAATTACTTGAATCGTATTTTTTTTAGATAAATCTAATACAGTTATTCCATCCATTTTCTTTTTGGAATATTCTCTAATATAAAAAAGTCTTTTTAGCTGATGTTTGTCATTTAATTCTTTTATAGAAAAATTCTTTTTCCCGTCGGGAATATTTTTTTGATTTAATGCCCATAATGTAAGGCCTTTAGATTGAGCATTTGCAATAGGTACAATGGCTTCATTTAATATAAAACAAAGCAGGCATGTTGTAGCGCCAAAAATTACAGCAGGTCTTGCCAATCTGGCAATACTGATTCCACAGGCTCTCATAACAGTTATTTCGGAATTTAAGCCAAGTTTGTTATATGTTAAAACAGTCGATAATAATACTCCCATAGGTATTGTTAATACAAGTATTGAGGGTAGTTTTAATATAACAATCAGAAATGCTATTTTAAATTGAATTCCATATGTAGCCACTTGTTTAACCAGAGTAATAAAGGTGTCTGATGCAAACATTAGCGATGTAAAAATTACTATACCGAGTATAAATGTTTCCAGAAGTTGTTTTCCAATATATTTATCAATGATTTTCAATTTATCCATAATTAACCTTTTTTATAAATTACTGCATTATTTTTTATATTGTGATAAAATTTTTCTATAAAGACAACTTTGTAAATAGATATTTAGTATTAAGGAGTTTATATTATGTCAAATACACTAGAAGTAACAGATGCAACATTTGAACAGGATGTTAAAAAATCGGATGTTCCGGTACTTGTAGATTTTTGGGCTCCCTGGTGTGGTCCTTGTAGAAAGTTATCTCCTATTATTGACGAAATAGCAGAAGAATATCAAGGGCGTGTTAAAATTGTTAAAGTTAATACTGATGAAAATACCAAAATTGCACAGGAATATAGCATCAGCGGAATCCCGAGTTTGCTTGTGTTTAAAGACGGAGAAGCAGTTGAGCGTATGGTTGGATTACTTCAAAAATCAGCTATTACAAATACTGTAGATAAATATTTGTAAATTCAACAAAATTTTTCTTAAAAAATAACTCTCAAATTTGAGAGTTATTTTTTTATTCTGTATATAAATATTTAGCGGAGCATGCCCAACCACTATTGTATGTTTCGGTACTTCCTTCTACACAAACTGAAGTTTCGGATTCCAAGGATGGTTTTAATGAATTTTCATATACATTTATTTGAAATATATCTTTGCCAATAATATTTGGTTTTTTAAATCCGTTTATATCTACTGTTATAATGGCACATCTATTAGCTGTATCGGAACAATCAGGCTTATAATAACGAAATCTGATTAATGTTCCGCTATTAAGAATCAGACCGGGATCATCTTTATCAGTTGTGTATAAAGTTCCTTTTAAATAGCTGTATTCATTTGCTCTGTGCCAACATCCTTCAACGCTTGCACCATCACCACTGCCTCCCATGGTTGAAGTACCGCTACAGTTTTTTATGTAGTTCATTTTTTCCATAAATGCATTTTTAAAATCTTCACTTCCAATATCATCAACTCTTCCAAAAGTATATTTGTAGCTGCCGCCATTTTCTTGCATAACCAGCAATCCAGCCTGCACTATGTCGGAATATGATTTTTTCCACGCTGCTTTTAGCTCTGCATCGCTTGTCGTGCCAAATAACGTGGGAATGGCTATGGATGCAATAATTCCGATTATTGCAATTACAATCAATGTTTCAGCTAAAGTAAAGCCTTTTTTATTATTCATTTATTTATCCTCATTTCAAACTATTTTGTATATGTTTTCTTGCATTTGCCGAAATAATATTTTCGCAGCAATCCCAGAGCTCTGTTATTTCACCTTGTTCTTCTATTCTGCCTTGATGAACACAGGTTCCGCAGGAGAAATCATCGCCCGTTATATCATTTTTAAAATATCCGCAATTTAAGCAAATTTTCATAACAAAACCATGTGCTTTAAGCTTTTCATCGATTTCATCAAGTGCTAAATCAAATCTAGAGTACTTAGAAGATTCCAAATGTTTATTATTATAGGTGAATATAGCTTTATAAAGCCCTTTTACTCCTACTACTTCCAGCGTGCAGGATATTTCCCTATCCCCATCAGTTAAAATTATATCTTTTTTTTGTTTAAATGATTCTATTTTTTTGTTTTCTTCTAAAATTTCTATAAACTTAAACTTAAATAAATTCTTAATAGGAGAAATAGCTGAATATATTGGGGTTATAGGAACTAACAACATCATTAAAAGTGAATTTTTAAAATCTTTAAAATTTAACCTTGAAATATTTATAATAAAAACAGATAAAAGCATGCCTACTAAAGTCATGTAATATGCAAAATCTCCTATTGATGAGTTAATACACAGTTTTAAAATTATCGCAGAAATTATCATTAATCCGAGAAAACAAGGTTCATTCAAGTATAACAGGGATAATACAAATTCTTTTGTTGTAAACTTAGCCGTTAAAAGCGTTTTAATGTTTTTTATAAAACATAATGTATTTGATTGAAATTTTGCAATTATATTTTGTGTAAATGACGAAATTGAATCATACCGCTGACGATATGCTTTTACATCTTTAGCATAGGAGATTTTATAATCAGATTTAGAAAGATTTATCGCAAAATTTAATGCTTCATAATCTTTTTCCCAAAATCCAAGCGTAACTTTTTCTAAAACATCTTGTCTGATAGCAAAGCATGCCATATTGATAAAAGTACTCAAACCTGCTGTATTTCTTGAAAAATCGGTAATAATTTTAATTTTATCTATTGTGTTTTGCAGATCGGAACAAATATCTTCTAAATCTTCGGAATTTTTGATAGAAGCTGTTATTACCGGATTTTTGTCAATAGCATTGTTTATATTTTGAAGAAAATCATTTTGAATATAATAATTTGAGTCAATAAATACAAAAATATTTGTATTTTCGGTTGACAATACTCTTTTTAAAAGCCAGGCATAACCTTTATTGCGTCCTACCGGTCCTTCATCTGTTGTTAATCTGAATATTCTTGCTCCACCGATTATTTCAAGTTTTTTTGCACTTTCATCAGTACAATTATCAAGAATCACATTAACATTATAGTGTTTTGTCGGATAATTCTGTTTTTTTATGCACTCTATCAAATCCATAAGTTTGGCGCAATTGTTATGCGAATATACGATTATACTTATATCCTGGCAATACTTTATGGTGTTATCACGATTTTCGATTTCTTTAATTCTTCCCCGATTGTGGTTAATAAGAATAGTGATTTTATAAACAATAAAGTATAATACAGCTGAAGAATAGAAAATTAACAACAAATTTATTATGTTCATATCAGTTTTTCCACACTTTCCTATAATTAATATAGTATAGCAAAATTTTACAATACTTTATCGATTAACAAAAGTTTTTAATAAAAAGTGTTTACAAAAATTGTAATTTTTGTCACTATATGCTACAACTAGATTGTAAAAAAGCACAAAAGGAGAATAGAGATGTCTGAAAAAACTTGTACACCCCAAAATTATGTTTTCATGCAAGGTAAATATGTTCCTTACCAAGATGCTAAAATTAGTGTCAGAAACCATACTTTTTTGTACGGGACATCTTTGTTTGAAGGTATTCGAGCGTATTGGAATCAGGAAGACGAGCAGCTATACGTCTTTAGGGCAAAAGAACATTTTGAGAGAATGCATAGAAATTCTCGAATTATGCACATGAATCCTTTGTATTCCGTTGAAAAAATGTGTGAAATTACAAAAGAATTATTATTAAAAAACGCTCCCAAAACAGATACCTATATAAGACCGACTTTATATAAAACTGCAGAAAAAGTCGGACCAGGATTACTCGATAATCCTGATGATTTCTTGATTTTCACAACACCGTTAGGTGATTATGTAGATACCTCAAAAGGATTGAAGGTTTGTGTTTCAAACTGGAGAAGAAATGACGATAACGCAATCCCTCCAAGAGCCAAAATCAGCGGTTGTTACGCCAATACAGCATTAATTGTTACAGATGCGAAATTAGCGGGATTTGATGATGCAATTGTCCTTTCCGAAAACGGGCATGTTACAGAAGGCAGTGCAATGAACCTGTATTTGGTAGAAAATGGAAAACTAATAACTACAAATGTTACAGATAATATTTTAATCGGAATCACAAGGAATACAATAAAAGAATTAGCTCAAAACGAGTTGGGCATTGAAGTTATCGAAAGAGAAATTGACAGAACCGAACTATATATAGGTGATGAAGCATTTTATTGCGGAACGGGAGCTCAGGTTAGCCCGATTACTTCTATTGACAACAGAGCTGTCGGTGACGGTAAAGTCGGTGAAATTACTAAAAAACTTCAGAGTTTATATTTTGATACAGTAAAAGGTAAAATTGACAAATACAAACACTGGTGTATGCCTGTATATGATAATTAGTTTTATTGGAAAATGTATTATAAACCTGTTTAATGTCATTAAGTCTCTTTTAAAAGGAGAGTTGAATTTAAGGCATGCCATTGAACAAGCAGCTGTTATAGGTTATGATTCACTTCCGATTTCATTAATTATCACATTTATTGCAGGTTCGGTTTTATCACTGCAAATAGCCAAATATTTCGTAATGTCAGGAGCAGAAGCTTATGTTGGCGGATTGGTTTCCGTTGCATTGGTTAGAGAAATGGCACCGATTTTTGCAAGTTTAGCAATCGGAGCCAGAGCCGGTACTGCTATTGCTGCTGAAATCGGTAACATGAAAGTTACAGAGCAAATTGATGCTATGAAAACTTTGAGAGTAGATCCGATGTCGTATATACTTTTGCCTCGAATATTAGCAGGAATTGTTATGGTTCCTCTGGTTACCATTTTATCTGAATTAATTGGGATATTAGGAGGTATGTTTATATCTCATTTAACCATTGCTCTTCATTTTAAAAGATACCTGAATTCTGTATGGCTGTATTTATCGATACATGATATTCAAGTCAGTCTTATAAAAGCTGTGGTATTTGGTTTAATTATAACTTTGATATGCTCTACTCAAGGATACGAAACAGAAGGAGGAGCAAAAGAAGTCGGTATTTCAACAACAAAAGCTGCTATTTACACCACTTTTACTATTTTACTTTTCGATTATTTTTTAACCTGGATATTTTTTAGTTAATTTAAACTAACGGAGTTTTCTTGGCTATACCTGTTTTTCTCGGGTATTTTGCAGGGGTTTTTGAGATTTTTTTAATTACAATTAAATTCCTATCTTCTTCGTTTTCTGAAATTTCATAAGAAATTATTGGCAATTCCTTGCCGCCAAGAATTTTAATTGCTTTTTGGGCATTTTTCAGCTCTTCTTCTGCGGTTTTTGCTTTGTATGCAATAAATAAGCCGTCTTTTTTGAGAAAAGGCAAGCAATATTCTGCGATTACAGGCATTTGAGCGACGGCTCTTGTTGTGCAAATATCAAATTTTTCTCTAAAATCTTCGTTTCTTGCTAATTCTTCGCTTCTAACATTTATAGCTTTTAAATTGCCTGACAACCCTAATTTTTCAGCTGTCATATTGATAAAATTGATTTTTTTACCTACAGAATCAACGGCAACTATTTCCCATTCGGGAAAAGCAATAGCCAGTGGAATTGCAGGAAATCCGCCACCGGTGCCTACATCAATCAACTTTAATTTATCTGTTTTTTGCACTTTGGCAAGAGCCAGAGAATCAATAAAATGCTTTTCAAAAACAACTTTTTCCTCGGTATTTGAAACCAGATTCATTTGCTGATTATACTCTTTTAAAATCATAAAAAAATCTTCGAATAACTTTAACTGACAGGAGGTTAAGTTGATTCCAAAGTCTTTCGCATTTTTTTCAAGTTTTTTTATTTGATCGTTCATTTTTTAATAGAATTCAAAACTTTATTATACTTTTCTACTCCAAGTATACCGTAAACTTGACGTAATCGTCTATCAACCTTTTCTCTGCTATCGGTTGAGACAGAATTTTTTATGGCTTTTTTGGCTAGAATGTATGATTTCAGGGCTTTTTCATATATATTAAATTCTTTATAAAAATCGCCTATTTCAAGATATGCAGATGCAACGTAATATGAATTTTGCGAATTTTTGGCAAATTGAATCCCGTTTCTTAAAAATTCTAAAGTTCTATCGTAATTACCGATAATTTTGTTGATTACAGCCAAATTTGCAGTTGTATTGTACATTCCCTCAAAATTATTTAAGTTTTTATCAACTTCAAATGATTTAAGATATTTTTCAATACTCAGCTCATATTCACTATTTTCTCTATAAATTGATGCTAAATTGGAATAAGCCGAAGCCAGAGTATTATTTGGAGGAATTTTACCATAATACCCGATACATTTCTTGTAATATTCTACAGCTTCGTCTGTTATTGAGTTGTCATCATAGGTCAAAGCCATTTTAAATGTAGTATTTGCGGTTTCTTCGTAAGAATTGTTAAAACTTGAAATATCAAGGGCTTTATTATAAAAATGAAGCGATTTCTCAAGGTCTTTTCGGTAAGCATAAATATCACCAATGCCGGTATATATTTCAATTAAATTTAAATTGTCGGAATTTTCGCCAATTTTTTCGAGTAAAAAAAAGTAATTTTTTAGTGCTAAATCATGCTTATAGCTATTTTTATTATTTGTTGCAAATTTAATTTGAGTTTTTAAAATATTTTCAAAATCTTTGGTATTTGAATAAATTTCCATGGCTTTATTAAGCCAGTTTATTTCTTCTTCGTATTTGAAATCGTCAGCACAAATTTTCGCCATATCAATATAAATACCGGCAGTTAAGCTATAATTTTCCTGATTTAAAGCAAGATTTGAAGCTCTTTCGTATAGTTTAAGTTTTCCCTGCGGGTCTTTTGTGACATTTGCTTTGCCAAATATGCTTTTAATTTCATCGGTATGGATAATTTCTTCTTGAGAAATATCTTCAGCAGCAGTTGTTTCCGGATGATTTTCATCTTCAGATGATGATATTAGCTGTTTTTCTTCTTCAGAAAGCTCTACATTAAAGTTTTCATAAATATTCTCACTTGAAATTATTTTAATTTCTTGAGACGGAGTGCTTATGTCGTTAGTTGAAATTTTAGTTTCAATATTTGAATCAACAGGTTCTTTAGGTGTTTTGGGAAGGTTTTCAAAACCTAATAATACATTTGTCGGCAAATAGTTTATATCTTCGGACTTTCTTATGAAAGATGCTGCTAAAAACCCATCGTCTATTTGCTTTTTACCGATATTGTTGAATTCATTAATGATTTTTGTGTGAGCTCTAAAATGATAAAATTTTTCGGAATGCATTGTATTTCTGGAAATTTTAACCAGTCGTTCTTTTGGAGGCAATGGAATTTGCTTTGAATAAAATTCTTCTAAAAGTTTGTGAATTTTGATTTTTTCAGCGGGTACAATTTTATCCAGAATACTTTTTTTAAAAAATTCTTTAATTGTAAACTGTTCTTTATCAACGGAAATAAGATTATACTGTGCTAATTTACCAATAATTTCTGAGAAATTAAGCCCCGGAGTTAATATTTTTAAAGAATTTATATTTAATGAATGTCTAACCATCGCAAGGATATTGAGTATTTTTTGACATTCGGACGATGTGGTTTTAGCCAATTTAAAATACATAAATTCTTCAAAAGTCACTCTTGTTCTTGAAAATTCCTGCAAAATATCGAATGGAGAAGCTCCTAAATACCTGATTGCATCGATAAAAAGCCTTAGATTCTCAGGATAGCCTCTTGTAGCTTTCATAATGTCTTGTAAAACCTGATTTGATGTATTAATTTGACTTTTAGCGAGGATTTCTTTAATACTTTCATCATTAAGCCCGCCAAGCCTAATTTTTATTCCGGCAAAGTTTGTTACGATTTTTTTGCCGGAAACTATTAATTTTATGTTTGATAGAGATAATAAATATTCGATAAATATTTTAATTTCATCATTAATTTGTCCATTAGTTGCAAGATTTTCAAATGAATCCAAAATTATTAAAACAGGAATTTTAACAGTTCTTAATATATTTATTAATTTTTCATCTAGAGAGTACTGGGCATTTTTAATAATTTCTCTATTTGAATACTTAATAAAGTTGGTATAAAGAGAAAAAATCAAGTCATCTAAACCGGTTACAATTGAACAGTTATAATAGAAAGAGGCAACTCCTTCATCTAATAATGTTTGAGAAAATTTAATCAAAGAAGTCTTGCCGCTGCCCTGAAAGCCTTCCAGCAGGAATATATTTTCGTCACTATTTTGCAGAAAACCAATTATCTCGTTGATATAATCAAGCCTATTTTCCAAAATACAGGAATCAAAACTTTCAATAGTGCCTATTTCATTGATGATTGAATCAATATTGTTTCCATTAATTTCAGGTTTTAAAAAATTTAATTTTTTCATTTTTTACTCCTTGAATATTATTTTATAATATTTTTTGATTTTTGTCTTATTTTTAACAATTGAATAATATTTTTAATTAATATTTGGATTCCAAAAATTTATTTATATGAGATAATTCTAAAAAAGTAGTCAAATATAAGGGAATTACAATGATTAAAGTTGCGGTATGCGGCGCATGCGGAAGAATGGGACAGGAAGTCGTTAAAGCAGTAGTTAATGAAAACTCTACAGAATTAACTGCAGCAATTGATATAGCAAATGTCGGTTTTGATATTGGAGAAATTATATTAAATAAAAAATTAAACGTTAATATTGAGAAATGTTTGAAAACAGCTTTAGAAAAATCAAAAATTGATGTATTGGTTGATTTTACATCAC
>JAQUYY010000057.1 GCA_028691575.1 Candidatus Gastranaerophilales bacterium | reverse complement strand
TACATTGTTGCGGCAACTAAAAACCCGATGAATGCAATACTTAGTGACAAATAAGTAAGCCATTCTCCGACATGATGAGTTGAAACATATCCGTACCTGATAATTTCATCAAAGCTTGTTGCTCCCATATAGTTTAACTTTCCGCTATATATAAAACCGAAAATAGCTGATGGAACAGCAAGAAATATCAAAGGAACTAACATAACATTTGAAGACTCATGAGGATGTTCATGCCCTTTATATTTGCCTTCAAAAGTTAAAAAGTAACTTCTAAACATATAAAATGATGTCATCCCTGCAATTAATAGCCCAAAAGCAAGAAATATATAGTTATTACCGGCTATCATTCCTGTGAAAATCTCTTCTTTTGACCAAAACCCGCTTAAAAATATCCCTGAAATAGCAAAAGTACCGATTAAATAAGTATATGCAACCGTAGGCATTTTTTCTCTCAATCCGCCCATAAACTGCATGTCTTGCTGATCCGAAATTCCGTGAATAACAGCTCCTGCACAAAGAAATAGCAATGCTTTAAAATAAGCATGTGTCGTCAAATGGAAAAGCCCTGCAGAATATGCCCCAACACCCATTGCCATAACCATATAGCCTAATTGGCTACAAGTTGAATAAGCTAAAACTTTTTTAATATCATTTTGTGTCATTGCAATAGTTGCAGCTATAAATGCGGTTATTAAGCCTGTTACAGCAATTATTGTCATTACAGTCGGTGATAATTCAAAAACCGGCATTAATCTTGCAATCAAAAATACTCCCGCTGCAACCATAGTAGCAGCGTGTATCAATGCGCTAATCGGTGTCGGGCCTTCCATTGCATCAGGTAGCCAGGTATGAAGAGGAAATTGCGCACTTTTTGCAACAGGTCCAAGGAACATACAAAAAGCGATTAATCCGAATATAAAAGCCCCTGCTGAATTCAAAACATGCTTAGCCGCATGTGCAATTGATGTAAAGGCTAAAAGGGCAGACTCATTATCATTCCACCAAGAAAGTGAATAGTATAAGAAAGCAACTATTCCTAACAATAGACCAAAATCGCCTATTCTATTCATCAAAAATGCTTTTGTAGCAGCTTTTGCAGCTGATGGTCTTCTAAACCAAAATCCTATTAATAAGTAACTTGATAATCCGACTAATTCCCAAAAAATGTATATTTGGAAAAGATTTGAGCTTAAAACTAAACCTAACATTGAAAAATTAAACAATGCTAAATATGCATAAAATCTATGATAACCTTCATCTTTTAACATATATTCATGCGTGTATATTTGAATCAACAAACTGATACTTGTTACAATAAGCAGCATCAGAGCTGACAGGTTATCCAAAAACCAACCGACTGAAAGCTGAAGACCGTTTGCATCAAGCCATACAAAATTTTTCTCGAAATGCAAATCATTATAAACAAGAGCGTAATTGTAAATAACAAATGAAAAAACAAGCCCTATTGCAGTTGTACCAATGACAAGTCCTGATGTTATTTTTTTGTTTTCATAATAAAAACTGTTCTTGCCAAAAATAATCAAAATAAACGCCCATAAAGGCAAAAGAGGAATTATCCATACATTATTAATAAAAAATTCAATAAATTTAATCATTTTATTACCCTTTTAGTGTTGTATAGTCTTCAACATCTACACTTTGCTTGTTTCGATACATTGAAATAAATATAGCCAATCCTAAAGCCACTTCAGCTGCGGCTATTGCCATTACGAATAACGCAAAAACTTGTCCCTGTAAAAAATACAAATCCCCATAGTTAGCAAATGCAATGAAGTTAATGTTTACAGCATTTAATAAAATTTCTATCGAAATAAGAATTTTTATTATATTTCGAGACGAAATAAGCCCGATTATTCCGATACAGAACAATATTGCTGCCAAAATCAAGTAATGCCCTAATCCGATATCGAAAATTATACTTTTAATTACTTCCAAAAGCATTATCTATTCTCCTTTGTTGTAGGATTTACAAGGTTTTTATCGTTCTTTTTTGCAATTACAGCTGAACCTAAAATTACAGAAAGTAATAGTATTGATAAAATTTCAAACGGTAAAACGTATTTTGTTAGAAATGCTCGTCCTAAAATTTCTGTTGTGCCACTAAAAATCAAAGTAACGGCTGCTTCTTCAGAAATAGGCTGAATATTAAAAACGGGTTTTATAATATTTTCCAGTGAACAATAAACTACTGAAAGGAAAAACATAAATGCAATCCCAAAAGATACTAAAGTCCTTGGCGCAAAAGCAATCCAGAGTTTTTTATCTACATTTTTTCCGGTTAACATTATTGCAAATAATAAAATTATTGTAATGCCGACAGCATAGATAATTACTTGTGAAACAGCCACAAAATCAGCGTTTAGCAGTACAAAAATTCCTGCAACCGACAAGAAAGCAAACACCATAGAAACAAGTGAATAAACAATTCTAGGTGCAAATACAGCCCCTAATGCAAATACAATCAATAAAAATGATATTATCCAAAAAAATGCCGTATAAATTAAGTCCATTTTGTTTCCTTTTTAATTACTTTCATCATATTTTTTCGATTCTTCCGCCGATAATAAAAGTCGTTTTTTGTCGTAAATTAAACTTTCTCTTGAATAATCAGCCAATTCAAACTCATTAGTCATCACCAAGCCTTTTGAGGGGCAAACTTCGGTGCAATTTCCACAGAAAATGCATCTTCCCATATCAACAACAAAGTCTTTTACAATAAATTTTCCATTTTCGTCTTTTTCTTTTGTTATTTGAATCAAATCCCCGCAAGGACATACTTTCACACAACTTCCGCATCCCGAACATCTATCTGAACCGTCTTCTTTTACTCTTAAAGCCAGTCTTCCTTTGAACCGTTGAGACAAATCAGGTCTTTGCTCCGGATATTCAAGGGTAATAGGCTTTCTAAACAAATGTTTTAAGATAGTAAACATTCCTCTAGAAATTTCGATTATTCCGCTAATTGTTTTGCTTAGTGTATTTTTCATATTTCCTCTTATAAAATAGGGTTCAAAAACCTATATACTGCTACGATAAATAAGTTTACCAAAGATAATGGCAACAGGAATTTCCAGCTAAAATCCATTAATTGGTCTGCTCTAAGACGCGGAAGTGTAGCTCTGATCCACATAATTACAAATATAATAAAATAAGTTTTTGCTACAAGCCAAAAAGCCTGTTCTAATTGGATAACAGCATCAAAAATCGTATTGTTTGTTATTATGTCCTTGAATAAAATTACGCTGATATAATCGTTAAATGGCGATAAATACCCCCCTAAAAATAGGGTCGAAATTAAAACGCTTATTATAAATAAAGCCGCATATTCCGCTAAAAAGAAAAGAGCAAACTTCATCCCTGAATATTCTGTATTATAACCGCTCACAAGCTCACTTTCAGCTTCAGGTATGTCAAAAGGCACACGATTTATTTCTGCTATTGAACATATAAAAAATACTACAAAACCAATCATAGCCGGCAAGAAAAACCAATTCATCAAGCCCCCATGTTGTAAAATTACGATTTCTTGTAAGTTTAAAGTTCCGGCAAGTACTGCAATGCTAATAGCAGATATTACAAGAGGGATTTCATAGCTTATAGCTTGTGCTGCTGCCCTCATTCCACCTAATATTGAATATTTATTATTACTTGACCATCCTGCTAAAACAATTCCTACAGTTGAAATCGAAGATATTGCAATAATTAAAAATAACCCTGTTGCTGCATTTATAGCTAAAAAATTGCTTGTATAAGGTACTAAGCCGTAAATAACCATTACCGGAACGAAAAATATTATAGGAGCAAGAGTAAATAAAACTTTATTTGAATCTTTGGACATAATATCTTCTTTAAAAAGAAGTTTTATGGCATCTGCAACCGTTTGAAACAAGCCAAAAGGCCCTACTCTATTAGGTCCTTTTCTTATAGTTAAATAAGCAAGAACCTTTCTTTCCATTAAAACAAGGAAAATAACCACAATGACCATTAGCGCAGCAATTGCAATGAATGGAATTATAGGCCATGTAATATCTATAAGTATTTCAGGAATTCCTATATTTTCTAAAAGTTTTAAATATAAATCGTACATAAAAACTCCACTACCTATCCACTTCAGGCAATACAATGTCTAAACTGCCAAGAATAGGCATTAAATCAGCATATTGTCTGTTTTTTATAAGTTCCGGCAATAATTGAACTGCCGAAAACGAACCGGTCCGCCATTTTACTCTTTGAGGTTTGATTGTTCCGTCAGATGTTAAATAACAAGCTGTAATGCCTCTTGGGGATTCAATCAAAGAAACTGTTTCTCCTTCAGGTGCTTTAAAAACAGCAGGCGCAATTTTTTTTGTAAACAAAACATCTTCTTGATCAGGAAGTTTTTTTATTGCTTGTTCAATTATTTTTACAGACTCTAACATTTCATCAACCCTAACTCTGTATCTGTCGTGACAGTCACCATTTTGGGCTGTACAAACTTTAAAATTAAGCTCATTATAAACAGAATAAGGTTTTACTTTTCTCAAATCATAATTAACACCGCTAGCTCTTAAATTTGGACCTGTAATTCCGTAACTTAAAGCGGTAGTTTTATCTAAGACACCCACACATTTTGTTCTTTCAAGTACAATAGGGTTTTTAGTAATTATTGCTTCATACTCTTTTATATATTTTGGAAGTTTCTTACAAACTTCTAAAACCTTTTTATCCCAACCTTCAGGAATATCTTTTTTTACACCGCCAAAACAATAATAATTGTATAAAAGCCTTGCGCCTGCTAAGTCTTCAAATAATTTGATTATTTCTTCTCTTTCTCTGAAAGTATAAAATAACGGGGAAGTTGCTCCCATATCAAGCAAAAACGAACCCAGCCACAGCAAATGAGACGCTATGCGGTTTAATTCCATGGTTATAACTCTTATATATTGAGCTTTTCCAGGAACTTCAAATTCTGATAAATTTTCTACTGCCATACAAAAAGAAGCCAAATTGAAAAAACTTGAAAGATAGTCAATTCTATCAACCATTGGCAAATACTGACAATACGAACGACTTTCGGCTAGTTTTTCCATCCCTCTGTGAAGATAGCCGATTATGGGCTCTGTATCTTTAATAATTTCACCTTCAAGCCTCATTTTTAGTCGTAAAACGCCGTGAGTACTCGGGTGTTGAGGACCAATATTTATTAACATTTCTCTGTTATCTAAAGCTGTTGTCATTATCTTTCGTTCCAACTCAATCTTTCATCATCTTGTTTATAATCTTTTCTTAAAGGATGCCCTTTCCAGTCATTTGGAAGTAAAATTCTTTTTAAATTCGGATGATTTAAAAATTCAACCCCAAATAAATCAAAAGTTTCTCTCTCATTCCAATCCGCAGTTTTATACAAGCTTGAAATGCTTTCAATTCTCGGATTATTTTTATCTAATTTTGTTTTTAAGATAATTTCTTGATTATTTATTGTTGAACAAAAATGATAAATGCATTCGATATTTTCGGCTGTTTCTTGAGCAAAAATGGATAGCAAAAGGTCAAAACCTTCTGTCTTTAATTCTTTTGCTTTATTTAGAATACCTTGAGCTTCAATATATGTCATCTTTTCACCATTTCAATATTATCTAGAGGAAGAGCTTTATCCTGAATTCCCCATTGCATAATTTCAATCCCCTCTACTGCAAGCAAAATTTCAGAATCATCTTCCGGTAATTTTACTCTTGGTTTATGAACTTCTAAATATTTTTTTCTATCCGCCAGAGTTTCTGTTCTAATCTTTTTTTGAAGCTGAATAAGCCCATCTAGCAATGCTTCCGGTCTTGGTGGACATCCCGGAATAAAAATATCAACGGGAATAAGCCTATCTACTCCTCTTACGACAGAGTAAGAGTCGTTTTCAAACATTCCGCCGGTAATTGTGCATGCTCCCATCGCCATAACGTATTTGGGTTCCGGCATTTGTTCGTATAATCTAACCAGTGCCGGTGCCATTTTATGTGTAATTGTTCCTGCTGTTATTATTAAATCAGCCTGTCTTGGAGTTGCTCTAAATACTTCCGAGCCGAATCTTGCAATATCATAAGAAGCTGCACTTGTTGATATCATTTCAATACCACAACATGATGTAGCAAAAGTCAATGGCCATAAAGAATTTGAATGCGCCCAATTATAAACCCAATCAACACTTGTTAAAATAACTTTTAATCCATTATTTATTGCCATTTCAGAATATCCTTTTTCCAGGCATATACAAGACCGATAAAAAGTATTCCGATGAATATTATTGCTTCAACTAGAGCAAATAACCCTAATTTGTTATAAGCAACTGCCCATGGAAACAGAAACACGGCTTCTACATCAAAAATCAAAAACATTAATGCGTAGAGGTAATATTTTATGTCAAATTGAATTTGAGCATCACCAATCGGCTTCATCCCACATTCATAAGTAGCTTTTTTGTTATCATTAGGAGCTTTTGGCTGAACAAGCCACGACATTACAACTGCTGCTAACGCAAAAGCAGTTGATAATATTATAAACATTGCCAAAATCCCGTAACCTTTTATTAGCATTTTATCCCCACCTAATCGCCCTTAGTTATATATAATCTATCATGAATTTTTTAATTATTTATAAATATTTTAAAAAATATTTATGTTAATAGAATCAAAATATCAATAAAATCCTTGAAAAATCAGCGATTTTTTAATCTTTAATTTTATTAACATAATTATTATTTCAATTATTTTTTACGACAGGTATAAATTTTATTTTTCCAATAGGGTTTAAAGTTTTTAACTTCGGATATTTCTAATAAAATTATTGCTGCGGCGGATTTTGATCCGACTAAAATTGCTAATAATCATAGAAAAACAGAAGGCGTTGCCCATAAAATAATGGAAGAGATAATTTAAAAAAAAACGATGAAAATTCATATATACAATTTTTTAAAAATATCAGAGCTTTTATCAAAACTAAATACGATTTTATTGTAATAATTGACCAAATTTTCTTGATACAAATAAATTTTAAAACATTTTAAAATTAACCATGCGATAAAGTCAAAAAATAATACAAACAATATATAATGCATATTTTCGTACGTCAAAATCTGCGAATTAACAGCTAAATATCCGAATTGAAACAACAAAGCAAAAATAAATGCATAATTTAAACTTAAAAATATCAAATTATAAGGGTTTTGAAAAATGAATTTCTTCGAGCGTTTTAAAACATATTCATTTAGCAAATCCGGTTCGCTAACAGCACATTCAAGAGCAAATTCCGTCAATATAATCCGCCAAAACAGCTTTAGCAAAGAAGCAAAAATAAGTCCCAAAAAACTAATTATAGAAAATGTTGCAACAAATACAGTAAAAGACAAACTAAATGAAATGATTGTAATAATAAAATTAAATCCTAAATAAATCAATAATAAAGCCGAAAAAGTAAAAACAAGCATTTTTATAATCGGTAAAAATACGATTTTTAATCTGTAAAAATTCCAACTTATGACTTTTAAAATTATTTCACTAATCGGATATTTTTTGTAATCAATGTTTTTAAGAGCTAATTTAAATATTGCATTTTCGAAATAAGCCTCATATATTGAAATTAAAACAAATCCCAAACAAATTGAAGCTAAAAATATCAGTAAAAATAAAAAGATTTTAAAAGAATAATAGCTAAAAAATAATGAGGTAAATTCTCCTATGATACCGTTTAAATATCCTAAAAAATTTAATTTAATTTCATCAATTATAGATAAATCATAAAACATTATTGCCATAAAAATTGCAAAAAATATCATTCCTAAAATAAAATAAATAATAATATCCAACATTAATAAAAAACCTCAATCTCTATAATTCTTTCAAAAAATACTTGGAATGCTGCATTGAATAAAAAAAATATATCTAAAATTTAACTTTATTTAGCTTATAAAAAAATAACCGATTGAATATTAAAAAGCACTATTTAAAAGAGCTTACCGTATTATAGTAAGCTCTTTTAAATTATTTTATTTTTAGATGTTATTCAACAACCAATTCTTCAGGCTGTTTTTCTCCGGCAATTCTTTCAAATTTAATTTCTTTATCCTCAAGGCTTAATTTGATTGCATCACCGTTTTTATAAATACCGGAAAGAATCTCTTCGGCAATTGGATCTTCTAATTTTTTCTGAATGACCCTTCTTAAAGGTCTTGCGCCGTAAGCATCACTATATCCTTCATCAGCCAAGAAATCTTTAACTTCATCAGGTGTTTCTAAGCTGATTTCCTGACTATGAAGCCTTTTAACAAGGTCTTTTAGCATAATATCAACAATTTCTCTGATTTCAGGTTTTGACAAGTGTGCAAATACAATTGTATCATCAACCCTATTAAGGAATTCAGGACGGAAGAATTTTTTCATTTCTTCTGATATGGTTTCTTTAAGTTTTTCATAACGATCTTTTTCTTGATCGGAAGCAACGGCGAAACCAAGCGAAGAAGCATTTTGAATACTGGTTGCTCCAATATTACTTGTCATAATAATGATAGTATTTTTAAAGTTGATTACTCGTCCTCTAGAGTCTGTTAAACGACCGTCATCAAGGATTTGCAACATTAAATTAAATACATCAGGGTGTGCTTTTTCTATCTCATCAAATAAAATTACGGAATAAGGCTTTTTACGAACAGTTTCTGTTAAATGCCCACCTTCATTGTATCCGACATATCCCGGAGGAGATCCGATAAGTTTGCTGGTAGAATGTTTTTCCATAAATTCTGACATATCTACCCTTATCATATTATCTTCTGAGCCAAACATAGCTTCAGCAAGTGATTTAGCTAATTCTGTTTTACCAACACCTGTAGGACCGCTAAAAATAAAACTTCCAATAGGTCTGTTAGGTGCTTTTAAACCAACTCTTGCTCTTCTGATAGCTTTTGAAATTGAAACAACCGCAGAATGCTGTCCAATAACTCTATTATGAAGTGTATCTTCAAGCTTAAGAAGTCTTTCGCTTTCACCTTCAGTAATTTTCGTAACGGGAATACCTGTCCAAGTGCTTACAATATGAGCTACTTCCTCAATCGAAACAGTTGCTTTATTTGCTTCTTGCTCTGTTTTCCATTTTTGAGAAATTTCTCTTATTTTTTCTTTTAAATCAGCTTCCGTATCTCTTAGTTGGCTGGCTTTTTCAAATTCTTGATCTCTGATAGCCTGCTCTTTTTCTCTGATAACCGCTTTAAGCTCTTTTTCTACTTCTTTTCCTTCCGGAGGAAGAGAAGTAGCTTGTAATCTAACTCTTGAACTTGCTTCATCTATAATATCAATTGCTTTATCCGGCAAAAACCTATCTGTAATGTATTTATCAGAAAGACTTACAGCTGCAATTATAGCTTCATCTGAAATT